>VAWV01000151.1 GCA_005883295.1 Actinomycetota bacterium | reverse complement strand
ACGGAGGACCCGGCCTCGACTTCCTCAGCGGCTGCATCATCGAGGAGGAGATGGGCTGGGGCTGTTCCGGCGTCGGCACGAGCCTGATGTGCAACGGCCTCGCCACCGCCCCGATCGTGGTCGGCGGATCCGAGGAGACCAAGAAGAAGTACCTCGGGATGCTCACCGAGGAGCCCAAGCTCGCCTCGTTCTGCCTGACCGAGCCCGACGCCGGCTCCGACGTGTCCGGCATGCGGACCACCGCCGTGAAGATGGGTGACGAGTACGTGATCAACGGCTCCAAGTGCTTCATCACCAACGGCGGCTACGCCGACTACTACACCGTCTACGCGAAGACGGACAAGGACGCCGGCCACAAGGGCATCAGCGCGTTCGTCGTCGATCGCGAGCTCGACGGCGTGAGCGTCGACAAGAAGGAGGACAAGCTCGGGCAGCGCGCCTCCAACACCGCCACGATCTCCTTCAACGACGTCCGCATCCCCAAGGAGAACATGCTCGGCGAGGAGAACCACGGGTTCAAGCTCGCGATGATGACCCTGGACCGCACCCGTCCCGGCGTGGCGGCGATGGCGGTGGGCATCGCGCGCGCCGCGTTCGAGTTCGCGACCGAGTACTCGAAGGAGCGCGTCCAGTTCGGCGTGCCGATCGCCATGCACCAGGCGATCCAGTTCATGATCGCCGACATGGCCACCAAGATCGAGGCCGCGCGCCTCCTGGTGTGGCAGTCGGGCGTGCTGCTCGACCAGGGCAAGCGCAACACCCTCGCGTCCTCCCACGCCAAGCGCTTCTCCGCGGACACCGCGATGGAGGTGACGACCGACGCCGTGCAGGTCTACGGCGGGTACGGCTTCATCAAGGAGTACCCGGTCGAGAAGCTGATGCGCGACGCCAAGATCATGCAGCTGTACGAGGGCACGTCCCAGATCCAGCGCCTGGTCATCGCGCGCGAGGTGCTCCTGCCGCGCCGCGTGGAGGAGCCGGCAGCCGCCACGGCCTAGTCTTCTCGTCAACAGGCGAGTGCTTCGAGGGCCGTCCTGTGTGGCGGCCCTCGGCGTTTCCGGAGGGATCCCGGTGGCCGACACGCTCAAGCTGACCCCGCGCGAGACAGTCACCATCCGGCGCAGCGAGCCCGAGGTGCTCGAGGTGGAGGCGCTGTACGCGCCCGGCGGCTCACCGGCGCCGGCGCACCTCTGTCAGGAGAGATCCGCGCCCGAGTGGATGGCGACGACCGCACGCTGTCCGCCGGCGAGACGCTCGACATCCCGCGCGGCACGAAGCACCAGATGTGGAACGCGAGCTCGGCCGAGACCCGGTTGCTGTGGCAGACGCGGCCCGCCGGCCGTACCGAGCAGTGGTTCCGCACGATCGACCGCCTGATCCGCGAGAACGGCGGCCGCATGCCGGGCCCGGCGGCGTTCGCGGCGGTACTGGGCGAGTACCGCGACGTGTTTCGCCTGGCGGCGGCGCCGGACTGGGCGCTGCGGCCGGCCCTTGGCGCGCTCGGCGCGGTGGGCCGCATGCGCGGACGCCGGTCCTAACCGCGGACGATGTTGACCCGCTCGCAGCCGTGCAGGCGGTCGAACCGATCCGCGCGCACCGTGTCGATCCCGGTGCCGCAGTAGACCGACTCGCCGCGGCCGTCGGCTGAGTCGATCGTGTCGTTTCCGGCTCCGCCGTGGAGCGCGTCGTTTCCTGAGTCACCGAAGAGGCAGTCGTTGCCAGCGCCGCCGGACATGTCGTCGTTGCCGCCGAACCCGCGGATGGTGTTCGGAACGGCGGTGCCCGCCAGGGAATCCGCGTGCGAGGTCCCGTCGAGCTCGAGGCCGCACGGCCCGTGCTTCGGTGGGGCCGGCGGCTTGCGCGGCGGGAGGTTGGGCACGGCCTTCACGTTCGGATCGCTGCCCGGGCCGGAGCCGTCGCCGTCGTCGGGCCCGATGGCGGTCGGTGCTCCGTCCAGCCTCGCTACCCGAAGCCGGTTGCCCAGCCCGTCGGTCTGCAGGTACGCGACGTATGGCACGCCGTCCAGCGAGCTCAGGACGGCGCTTCCGTCCACGCCCGAGTCGATCGGTCCCGTGTCGATCCACGAGCTCCCGTCGTCGGCAAGGCGGCTCACGTGCAGCCCCCGCGGCGAGCTCGCGTCGATCCAGGCCACGTAGAGCCGGCCTCCGATCTCGCGGACGCTGCTCCCATTTCCGCCCGGCCCGACGGCGCCGCCGCCCGCGACCTGCCATGAGCCGTTCACGACGTGGGAGACGTAGACCTGTGCGGCGTACGGCGAGCTCCAGAGGCCGTAGACGTCCGTGCCCAGCCCGCCGATGCGGTTGAACGTGCCCTCCTGGGGATAGCCGTACTTGTCGATGACGGAGCTGTTCATGATGCCGCCGCCGAGCTTTTCCCAGGCGCCCTGGGCGTTCAGGCGATAGGCGGCCGCGGAGTCGAAGCCGGCCGTGGTGCCCACGTGCAGCAGCCCTCCCACCACCGAGGCGTCCACTCCGTAGGGGATCGACTCGGGCAGCCGCGCCACGTGTTCCCAGGAGTGCTTGTCGGCCGCCAGCCGGACGACGTCGACCTCGTACTCCACCGGGTTGTTCTGGGCAAAGGCGATGTACGGGCGCTGGCCCAGGAACACCAGGCGAGGTGTGAGGGCCGACCACAGCCAGTAATCGTGGGGGTCCGTCCCGGGCGGGCGATAGTTGATCTCCCAGTCCCGCCCGTCGGGCTCCACCCACCTGTCGCTCGCGGCGTGGTAGTACGCGGCCCGGATCTGCCGTATCCCCTGCGAATCCTCCTCGTCCCACGCTATCCAGGGCACGCCGCCGGGGCCGGCTGCGAGCGACGGGTGCTCCGCGTCCCTCGCGTCCACGTTCACCAGACCGGCGGTTGACCCGACCCGGTCCCAGCGGCTCCCGTCCGCCGAGAGGCGTGAGACCACGACCACGTGGCGACCGGCCCCGTGGACCCACGCCACGTACAGCCTGCCGCCGATCCGCTTCATGTCGTACTGCGGCGTGTCGGGCTCGATGTGGAAGCCGCTCATCGACTCCAGGCTGGAGAAGACCCCATACCCGACGTCCTGCCAACCCGCGCTAGCGGGCGCCGCCCCCACACATGCGATGAGGGCGACGAAGGCTGCAGCGAGTCCTGCCCTCCGCCTCATCGTCAATCCACAGTAAGCGCGACCCCCGCAATGCGCCAGCGCGCTGGACGGCTCGATGCAGGCTCACTCCTAGAGCCAGCGCAAAAGCCACGATCACCGGTCTGACGCCGCGGGGCAGCCCGGCACGCCGGTCGCCTGGCGGACCGCGTCGCGTATCGCCGCGGCGGTGACATCGGCCGCGAGCGCCGAGATACCGAAGTACTCGATCTCGACGGCGCCGGTCGTGAGGCAGTAGACGACGTCGCCGTCCCAGGCTGTTGCGCTCGGCTGGACGGCGCGGCCCACGCCGGCGGACGCCGCGCGCGCCACGAGCCACGCCTGCGTCTTCGTCAGCCGGGCGTCGGTCATCACGCACACGAGCGTGGTGGACTCGCGCGTCGTGGCGGGGAGCGCGACGCCCTCCTTGAGCGCGTCGACCGTCCGCACGTAGGCGCCGTCGCGCCACGCGCCCGCCAGCACCGAGCCATCCTCGGCGACCACCTCGCCGACGGCATTGACCACCGCGAGCGCGGCGACGGTCGCTCCGCCGATGCGGTCGGAGGCCAGCCCCACGCCGCCCTTCGTCCAGCTCTCGTGACCGAGGAGCTTCCCGACGCTTGCGCCGGTCCCGGCCCCGACCGTACCTCGCTCGACCTCTCGCCCGGCCGCCTCGCAGGCGGCACGGCCGGCGTCAGGACCGGGGTGGGCCTCAGGGTCACCGAGCGGTAGGTCGTACACGATCGCGCCGGCCACGAGCGGCACGATGCCCGCGGGGGTGTCGTAGCCGATGCCACGCTCGCCGAGCCAGTTCACGACCCCGTCGGCGACAGCGAGCCCGTAGGCGCTTCCACCGGCAAAGGCCACCGCCTGCACGCCTGGTGCGTTCGACGCCGGAGACAGCAGATCGCTCTCGCGTGTGCCCGGCCCGCCGCCGCGCACCTCGCCGGCCGCGACAGTCCCCTCGGGCGCCAGGACGACCGTGCAGCCGGTCAGCCCGTCGAAGTCGCTCCAGTGCCCGATCGATATCCCGGACGGCAGATCCATCCCCGGCATCCTGCCAGTGCGTGCGACCATGGTCCCGATGTCCCCACCGAGCAAACGCAGCGCAAGGCGGCGAGCCACGCGCGAAGCCGTGGCCCGCACGACCCAGGTGACGGACGCGCGCGAGGCCGCCCACTCCCTCGACGTGCGCGCGGAGCGGCGGGTCCGGGCCCCCGGTGACCGGGACCCATTCACCGGCGAGCTCCGCAAGCGTGAGATCCTGCCGATGCTCGTCCTCCACTTCATGAAGGGCGGCCCCTCGTACGGCAACGCCCTCATCGAGAAGATCGCCGATGTGACCGCGGGCGTGCTCCACGTCAACCCGAACACGATGTATCCGCTTCTCCGCCAGCTGGAGGCCCGCGGGCTGGTTGAGGGTGAATGGGAGCACCCGGAGCGCCGCAGCCGGCGCTACTACTCGCTCACGAGCGAGGGCCGCGCCGAGTACCGCCGGCTGGTGAAGGAGGTCAGGCCGTTCCTCGATTCGATCGGCCGCTCAATCGACGAGATCGTGAAGGAGGTGTACGGGGCCTAGATGACTGATCCCAAACCCCCGCACCCCTGGATACCGCTGCAAATCGTCGCGGGTCCTGCGTCCTCGGGCTCGTCCAGGCATTCATGCCTGAACTTCGCCCTGCGTCACATCGCCGCTGTCGACGCGCGCAGCGCGTATACAGCGGCGACCGCTCGACTTTCGCGGCCCCAGGGGCACGCGGGTTCGGAATCAGTCATCTAATGGGCGTCGCGCGCGAGGCGGTGACCGTGCGGCTCCCGGCCGATCGCGCATTCGACCTCTGGACCGACCTGAGCCGCTGGGCCACGTTCATCGACGGGTTCGCCCACGTCGAGCGGGCGGACGGCTCGTGGCCCGGCGAGGGCGCCAAGCTGGTGTGGCGTTCGGGGCCCGCGGGCCGCGGCGTCGTCACCGAGCGGGTGGTGGCCTCGGAGCCCGGCGAGCGGTTCGTGACCCAGGTGTTCGAGGAGCGGCTGCGGGGCGCCCAGGCGGTGCTCTTCGAGCCCGTCGACGTCGAATCCACCCGCGTGGACATGGAGCTCGACTACTCCCTTACGCACGGCGGACCGCTGTCGGGGATCACCGACCTGCTCTTCATCCGGCGGGCGCAGACCGACGCCATCCGCCGCACCCTGCGCCGCTTCGCGACCGAGGCGGCGGAGGAGGCGCGTCTTTAGAGACCATCTGAGGGCCCAAGATGACTGATCCCACGACCCCGCGCACGCGGATGACACGCGAATACCTGCGCATCTCCGCGTCCTCGGGCTCGCCCTTGGTGGTACCAAGGGCGTCGCCCTGCGTCCTTGATCTGCTTGGTCTCGCGCGTCCCCGCGCACACGCGGCCGTGGAATCAATCATCTAGCCTTCCCGGCCCCAGACCGGAGGAATCCTCAGGCATGTTCGTATTCAAAGCCGCCGTCGTGGGCGCGGGCACGATGGGGGGCGAGATCGCACAGGTCGTCGCTGCCGCCGGGCTGCCCGTGCTGCTCAAGGACGTGAAGCAGGAGTTCGTCGACCACGGCCTCGAGAAGGCCAGGGAGGTGGCGCAGGGCCAGCTCGGCGGACTCGTGAAGAAGGAGAAGCTGACCCAGGAACAGGCCGACTCACAGCTCGAGGAGACGCTCGGCCGGATCACCGGGACGACTGACTACGAGGGGTTCGGCGACGTGGACTTCGTTATCGAGGCCGTGCCCGAGCGCATGGAGATCAAGCAGTCGGTCTTCGCCGAGCTCGACGAGGTCACGCCCGGCAACGCGATCCTCGCGTCCAACACCTCATCGCTCTCCGTAACCGAGATGGGCGAGGCGACCACCCGCCCGCACAAGGTGTGCGGCTTCCACTTCTTCTACCCCGCCTCGGTCCTGAGGCTGATCGAGGTGATCGAGGGTGACGAGACATCCGAGGACACGATGCAGTCGGCGGCCAACTTCGCTCAGCAGATCCGCAAGCAGCCGATCCGCTGCGGCGAGGCGCCCGGGTTCGTGGTGAACCGGATCCTCAACTCGTCGGTGTCGGAGATCTGGCGGGTGCGCGACGAGGAAGACCTCGACGTGGAGGAGATCGACAGGCTGGTCACGGAATCCAAGGCGTCGCCGATGGGGCCCTTCTACCTCGCCGACCTGCTCGGCCTCGACACCGTGCTGCACGTGGCCGAGCACCTGCGCGACAGCTACGGGGACCGCTTCTATGTGTCGTCCGCGATGAAGGAGCTCGTGGAAGCCGGGAACTACGGTCAGAAGACCGGGAAGGGGTTCTATGACCACGGCTAGCACGACATCGCAGGCCACCGAGACCCTCATCGAGCGTTCCCAGCTCAAGGCACTCGTCGAGGCCTGCCTCGTCGTCGACGAGGGGATCGCCGGGACCAAGGACGTCGAGATCGGGATGATGGCCGGCGCCGGGGTGGTGCCGGGCCCCTTCGCCCGCGCCGACGAGCGCGGCCTCGACGACGTCCTCGAGGCGCTGGAGCGCGCCCACGCGGAGTGGGGCGAGAGGTTCGAGCCGCCGCTGCTCCTCCGCCGCCTGGTGAGGCAGGGCAGGCTCGGCAGGAAGAGCGGCCAGGGGTTCTTCCCCTACCCGCAGCCCGACGACGGACAGTCGCGCGAGACGATCGCGCTCGAGAGCCGCGGCGACATCGCGATCGTGTGGCTCAACCGGCCGCCCGCCAATCCGCTCTCGCCGCAGGTGATCCGCGAGCTGGCCGAGCTGTGGAAGGAGCTCGACGGCAAGGCCCGCGCGGTGGTCATCGCCTCGTCCAACATCTTCACGTTCTCGGCGGGGGCGGACATCAAGGAGTTCACCAAGATGGAGCCCTCCAAGGAGGGCCAGGACCTGATCGAGTCCGGCCACGGCTTGATGACCGGCATGGAGAAGTCCTCCACGGTCACGATCGCGGCGGTCAACTCGCTCGCGTTTGGGGGCGGTTGCGAGCTGTCGATGGCGTGCGACTTCCGGGTCGCGGCCGAGTCGGCCACCTTCGGGCAGCCCGAGATCAACCTCGGGATCATCCCCGGCTTCGGCGGGACCCAGCGGCTGCCGCGTCTGGTCGGCGAGGGCAAGGCGCTCGAGATGAACCTCACTGGCGAGCCGATCTCGGCCTACCAGGCGCTCCGATACGGGCTCGTGAACGAGGTGGTGCCGGACCACGAGCTGTTCGACACCGCCTTCTCCTGGGCCAGGAAGATGTCCGAGCAGGCGCCGATCGCGATTGAGCAGATCAAGTCGGTGTCGGCCATGGGCGAGCTGGGGGAGGGGCTCGAGGCGGAGGCCCAGGGCTTCGCCAAGGCGTTCACGTCCGAGGACGCGAAGGAGGGGATTGCGGCCTTCCTCCAGAAGCGGAACGCGAGGTTCAAGGGCAGGTGACGCCGCAGGCGGCTACCGCGCGGGCCACCCGGGTGGCCGAGCTGCTGCGCGACTCCGAGCGCGCCGTCGTGCTGACCGGCGCGGGAGTCTCGGTGCCCTCGGGCATCCCCGATTTCCGCACGCCGGGGAAGGGGCTCTGGGAGAAGGTCGACCCGATGGAGGTCGCCCACATCAACGCGTTCAGGAGTGACCCGGACCGCTTCTGGAGCTTCTACTCCCAGCGCTTCGTCGGGCTCGTGGAGAAGCGGCCCAACCGCGCGCACGAGGCGATCGCCGAGCTGGAGCGCCGAGGACTGGTGCGCGGGGTGATAACGCAGAACATCGACCGCCTCCACCGCATGGCGGGCAGCCGACAGGTGGTGGAGGTCCACGGCTCGATCGACCGCTGCGTGTGCCCGCAGTGCGGGGGCCGGGTGCGGCTGGACGAGGTGCTCGACCTGCTCAGTTCGGGCGCGTCCACGCCCGAATGCTCGGCCTGCATCGCCCCGCTCAAGCCGGATGTGGTGCTGTTCGGCGAGCTGCTTCCGGAGGACGCGATGGCGGAGGCCCACGCCCTGTCGCGGGAGGCGGACCTGATGCTGGCAGTCGGCTCGTCGCTCGAGGTCTTCCCGGTGGCCTCGCTCCCGGGGATCACGCTGGAGTCGGGTGGCCTCCTCGCCCTGGTCACGCAGGGGCCGACGCCGTACGACTCGGACGCCGAGGTCAAGCTCGACGGCGATGTGGTCGCCGAGCTGGACGCGGTGATGGCCGCGCTCTAGCGCCTAGTCGAACGACACCGCTAGGTGGGCGTGCCGTGGATCGGTCCCGCCCAGCTCGCGCCCGTTCACCCAGAGCCGCCCGCCACCGCGCCGGCTGCCCCGGCGCTCGCCGTGCGAATCGAGTCGCCGGCGCGCGGCCGCGGCTCTGCTGACCCTTCGAGCCCGGTCGCCGTAGTCGCTCATCGTTATGACAGGAGAGTTCGTCACGCGCGTCATGTTCGGCTTCGCCTCCCGGAGTTCCTATGGCCAGGTGTCCAACATCTCCGCCTATCGAATCGACAGGCTGTCGATCTGCTTGCGAGAGGTTCGGCGAACTTTCGGCCGGGCGGGTGAAGCGGCCGTAAAGGCTTCGTGACCTATTCGTTACCGGCGCGGCCCCGGCCGATCCGGCGCCGCCGGATCGCTGCCTCGATGGCCGTGACCGCGGCCTCCACGTCCTCCTGGAGCTGCACGGAGGGGTCGCCTCCGAGCGCCTCGTTGGCCGCCCGCGCCACCGCGTCCCGCGTCTCCGCGAGCTCGGCGCCCGCGTCGCCGCCGCCCAGCTCGGCCAGCGCCGCCTCGAGTGCGATCCGCGCCTGCAGCGCGGCCTCCCGGGGCCTGCCGGCATCGAGGTCGGCCCGCGCGCGCAGCACCAGTTCCTCGCATGCCATCACGTCCTCGCGCCGGGCGAGGATCGAGGCCAGCCGTTCGTCCGGTACGAGCGCCTCCGCGCGGCGGCGCGCACGCGAGCGCGGCGACGGCGGTGGAAGCTCGCGGGCCGCCGAGAAGCGCCCGTCGGCGACCTCCTCGCCCGCGCCGTAGCCGATCCGCACGGCCGTCGCGCCCGCGGGCACCGCGTCGCGGACGTACGGGTCGGCGGCGGCCGCCCGGTGCGCGCGCAGAAGGGCATTGAGCTCACCCGCGGCCGTGTCGGCCTCGGCGGCGAGCCGGTCGGGGTCCCGAGCCAGGTCTTCGAGCCAGGCATCGGCCGCGGCGTCCGAGTCGAAGCCGTCGAGGCGGATCACCGTCGCGCGCGCGGTCGGCACAGGCTCAGGCTCCGCTCCACCCTCACGCCTGCGCGCGCTGCCGCGGGTGAGCCGCGACCGCCGTGGCGCGCCGATCGTGCGGAGCACGACCACCCGCTCCGGGTCGCCACCGGTGGCCGCCCTGGTCACATAACGCCCGTCGGCCGGGCCGAGCGGGAATGCGAACTCGAACTGGACGAAGGGGAAGCGCCTTGAGGCAGCTCCGCCTGTCACGTCTCGGACGCTAGCGATCTAGTTGCCGCGGCCGTTTCGCGGCGAGGCGCGCGCGGACTTTCCGCTGCCGCTGGAGCTGCTCGAGGAGCCGCCCGCCGGCAGCGCGAACTTCGAGGGATTGGTGGGCACCACCGGGTTCGACAGCTGCCGCAGCCGTGCGATCAGGTCGCTCCACTGGCCGGGCTTGAGCACTGCCTGGGCCTCCTGGCCGAGCTTGGCGTTCTGGCCGAACAGCGGCCTGAAGCCGACGTGGACGTGGTCGGCGTGGTCGGGCATCGAGAGGGTGTTCCCGCCGAGCGAGAGGAGCGAGATGATCTGGTGCGGACGCATCGTGCCCTGGAGGGTCATGAGGCGTCTCACCACCTGCTCC
>VAWV01000150.1:17190-26818 GCA_005883295.1 Actinomycetota bacterium | reverse complement strand
CCTACCGCGAAGATCGCCTGGCGCCCGTCGGGATCTGCCCCAACGACTACGGCGTCTTCGTTGTACCAGTCGCCGCCGAGTAGCACCCACGGTCTACCGCCTCCCGCAAACCAGCGATCCGAATTGACCTGCGTCTGGTAATTGGTGTACATATGATAGTTAGGGGAAGTGCCGATCAAGTACACCGCCTGCCGGCCGTCTGCATAGGAGCCGACACCGATTGAGTCGACCGACGGCCAGCGTCCACCCAGTGAGAGCCAGCGCCGCGGCCAGCGGCCACTCGCCTTCTTTTGATGCAGCGTATACAGCTGACTGTTCGCGCCGACAAGATAGATCTGCTGCCGGCCGTCGGCGTTGGTCCCCACGCCGATCGAATCCTCGGTTGGCAAGTACCCGCCGATCGGGGCGCCAAGTGAGGTCCACGGCGACCAGGCGTTCTTGTTCGCGTGCTTCTGATGTCTGGTATGAAGTTTGTAGTCGCGCCCGATCACATAGATCTGCTGGCGGCCATCCCTGTTCCGTCCCAGACCGATCGCGGCAGATCCCGGCCAGGAGCCTCCCAGTGACACCCAGGGGGACCAGCGGCTCGCGTTGACCCGCAGCTGGTACTTCGTATAGAGCCGGCCATCCGACCCGATCAGGTAGAGCTGCTGGCGCCCGTCGGCATTCTTTCCGACGGGGCGCCGGCCCTGCGGGGGGAGGTCAGGCGCAAAGAACGCGATGTGCCTGGCGGCCCGTGCGTTCGGCTTCTGCTTGGCGTTGGCGGGAAGTCCATAGAGATATGCGCAGTAGTACCCCTGATCGGCTCTGCGGGCAATCCGTCGTGACCGTGCCCTGAAATTTCCCGGGCCGACCTGCCGGTGGAACGACGGGTATCCGCGGATCGCCTCTTCGTGAGCAGTCCTGGCGCACCTGCCGTATGAAAAGTAAACCCAGAGGCTGCTCGGCTGCTGGGCGCTCCCCGACACCTTCACCACGAAGATCGTGGCCAGCGCGACCTTCTTCGGGGCCCTGATATGCAGGCTGTCCGCGTGCGCCACGGCGATCGGCGTCAACAGCACGCCGAGGCAAGCGGTGACAAGAGCTCGGGCTATTGAGGAGGCCACGATCCCTCCAGTGAAAGCCAGTGTCGCTGCCATGCCGACCCACTTGCCGAGATCGCGCGCTTTGTGTAGAGCGCACCGCCCGCGCTCATCAGGTAGAGCTGCTCGCGTCCCGCGACGTCGCGCGCAACGCCTATGAAGTCATTCGTAGGCCACGGTCCGCCGAGCGCGGTCCATAGCAATGACCAGTCGCCCACGCACGGGGGGGTGTCGCACCCAGTCAGTAGCTGCGTCTGCGTATAGACGCGGCCGTTGCTCCCAATCAGATAGAGCTCTTGCCGGCCGTCCTTCCTGCGGCCAACGCCGACGGCGTCGGCGTTGGGAAAGAGCTTTTCGGTGAGTGGTGTCCAGCTCCGTGGCCAGCTGCCATTGGGACTCAGCTGCCTCTGCGTATAGAGCTTCTGATTAATCCCGACGACGTAGAGCTCCTGACGACCGCTGGCGTCGGCGCCGACAGTGATCCCGGCATAGGAGTACCAGTACCCCTCCAGCGAAACCCAATCCGACCAGCCATACGTGGTCCTGGTGTTGACGTGGTTCTGGTAGCGGGTGTAGAGCTTTTCGTCCTGATAGATGAGATAGATGTACTGGCGGCCATCAGCACCCGACCCGACTCCAATGGCAGCTCCGTCGGGGAAGGGACCTCCGAAGCCCAGCCAATCGGACCAGGAAAGGGCGTTGACTCGGCGCTGATAGCTGGTGAAGAGATCTCCGGCGCCATCCGTGAGATAGACCTCCTGCCGGCCGTCGGCGTTCGTCCCCACCCCGATCGAGTCAGAGTTTGGCCAGTAACCGGCCGGCTGGTTCCAGAGCGAAACCCAGCGCGACCAGAGGTTCTTGTTTGCGCGCTTCTGGTAACTGGTGTACAGCTTGTTGTCGTAGCCGATCACGTAGATCTGCTGGCGACCGTCCCTGTTGAACCCGACCCCGATCGCGTCCGACGTCGGCCAAGAGCCTCCCAGCGATACCCAGTTGGACCAGCGATCTGCGTTGAGCCGGCTCTGGTAGCTCGTATAGAGCTGGCCGTCCGATCCGATCAGGAAGAGCTGGTGGCGCCCATCGGCGTTGTGGCCAACTGGCCGCCGGCCCTGCGGCGGAAGGTCGGGCAGGAAGAAGGCGATCGGCCGCTCCGCGCGTGCTGCGGGATGGCGCCGCGTGTCGGTATTCCCTCGATACAGGTACGCGCAATAGCTGCCGACTGCGCCCCTCCGCGCAACGCGCTGCACGCGCGCGCTGAACGCGCCCGGGCCTACGCGCCGGTGAAACGAGGAGTATCCACGGCTCGCCTCCCCGCGCCAGCACGATCTCTCGCGGAACGTTGATGTGCAGGCTATCGGCGTGCGCCAGCGCGACGGGTGTCCCGAGCGTGACGAGGCAGGCTGCCACGAGCGCCACCGTCAACGGGATCACCTCTCGGCGGCTCAAGGGGGCCCAGTCTCCGGCGACCCCGGGCGCGGCGCAGCCGCACCCTCTGCGGATCCGGGGTCGCCTCCATTACCCTGCACGCCCGCAACGACGAAACCGACCTGTCGCCGCCCGCTTCCACCCGTGTGACCCCCACCGGCGGGGACTGGCGGGCCTCCCCCCGAGCTGCGCGGCCGGATGAGAACCGGCAACCTCGGCAAAGCACCGGCTGCGGTCGCGCTCCCGCCTGGAAGCGCACTGCGGACGACGGTTCCGGGGAGGCCCGAGGACGTCTTCTTCTTTTTCTTCCTCTTTCGCTTCTTCTTCGCGTTGGTCTTCTTTGATGTCGCGTTGTGGTGCGCCGAACCAGCACCAGCCCCGCCTGCGTGCGAAACCGGCGATCCGGACGGCCGCTCCTTCTGGGCATGGTGATGTCCGCCGCCAAAGCAGCCCCCGAACACGACCGCGAGAGCGAGAGCGAGCCACAGACGAGCCCCGTGCCTCATCGCGCCCCGATAGCCCTAGCTTGGCGCTGACGCATGCCCGCCCTCGATGCGCGAACCACGCGAACGGCGCCCCAAGCGACGGAATAGGACCCGTAGGCGTCGGTCCTTTGTCAGCCGGATCTCTGCGCTCGGTCGATCGTTTAACTGCCTCAAGGGCCTCGCGCGGCCGCGCTCGTTTGCGAGAAACCACTCGTAGTGCGTAATCGCGCTGGCCCCGGCCGTCGATCCGCTGGCGCTCACACTCACAGCAGACCCGACGTGCACCGTGCGGGCTCCGACCGTTACCCTGGCATGAGGTGGTTTCAGATTCCGCGTGCACGTCCTCACATAGCACATGAACACGGAGTCGTAGGTGTTCCACATCCGCCTGCCCCGCCAGTCCCTGAGTGTGCCGTACGGATCGAAATAGTCATCGCTGTTGCAGTCGAGCAGCTGTAGCGTCGCCGACGGATCTTCACATGGGTAGGTCTGCCACGACCGCGAGCCGTTGCCGTCGTCGTAGCACATCAAATCGGGCCCGTCCGTGCAGTGGCCAAGACCTGTGGCATGGGGTGCGTTGTTCAGGACCGCGCCGAGGTTGTGCATGATCTCGTGGAGCAGGGTGTCCCGGCGATACCAAACGGGCTCTCCTTCAGCGAAGTCCGGTGGCCCGGACCGTGGCACATCCTCACCGCCACCGTTCACCATGGCCACGTACCCGCCATCATTCGCGCGGTTCTGCCACGCGGGCAATGGATCCTGCGACCGTTGCGCGATCCCAGCCTCGAGGCAGCGCCCACCAAAGAACCCGTCTGCGTATATCGCGTAGTTCTCGAGCGGGTGCGCGTGTCCGAGCGGGAACCGTTTCCGGTCGCGCGCGAGAGCGCGTTTGACCTCAGCCGCGGCGGCGTAGAGCCGATCCCCGCGCGCGCAACCAGAGCGCCAGTACTTCAAGGGCTTGCTGAGCCGAACCCTTGCGACGTTCACATACCGCCGACCACATGAGGTGCCGGTATCGAACCGCAGCGACTTGAGCCCTAGTGACGATTCCCTTACCTTGTCGCTGACCGCTTGGACGTCCGACTGGATGAGCTGCGCGTACTGCTGGAACCGATCCGGACGATCCGAAGGGTAGGCGTAGACGAGCTTGATGCGAGGAACCCGCTTGGTGGAGGTGCTGTTTCCGCCGATGCGCGGCTCCTTTCCACACCATTGCGACGACAGGCCACTATCGTCGGGCGGTGGTGTCGGAGGTGAACCTAGCCTGAAGTGGACGGCATGGACGATCTGGTTCTCGCGCGACCCGTCGTTGTTGTTCGCGCCGTAGCTGGTAACCGTGCCAGCCCAGTCGTGGTAAACGGTGTGGTCATCCACGATGACGTCGAGGCCCCACGCATAGCCGCAACAGCGGTTATAGACCTGGAGGTCGATGACATCGGTGCCTCTGAGCTTGCCGCTCCACTGGGTGTATTCGTCGTAGCCGGCCTTCTTTTTTAGGCGGCCGTTTACATAGAGGCACTCCGCGTCGTCGCCGTTGCTCAGCTTAATCACGACGCTGTGCAGCCGCCTTGACCCAGGACGAGAAGGACTCAAGCGCGCGCTGCGCGCAAGGCGAGTGCCTGACTTGCAGGGCTGCGAGAGCGGGCGCTCTGGGTAGAGCTTCGACCGGGTCTCCCGATGTGCGAACGCTGCGAGGGGATCCGCATGCCAAACGGGACTGGGCGAGCGGGCGCCAAAGGCACTCGATGCGAGCATGAAGGAGAGCGCCAAGGCGCAGACGAACGCCGCTGCGAGCTGCCAGGCCCAGCGGACGCGCAGCGCGCCAACCGTGGTCGGCTCCGGCGCAGCGAGGTCGCTCATCGTTCGGTCGCTCAGCCTTCGTCTGCCTCGCAAGCGCAGGAGCTCGCTTGAGGCTCGGGCATGACGACCCTATGTCAGGTGGCGCGTTAGCGCAAGCCCCAAATTGGCTATCTCGAATGTCAGAGTGTTGACGTTGCCACGGTCGCCGCACGAATAGTCATGGCCGGCCGTCCGCGAGACGGTTTCTCCGCGCGACGAACGACCGAGCCATGTTGAAGCCCTTCGAAAACCTCCTCAGCCCGGCCCCCGCAATGCTGCAAGGATCAGCGATGGGCCCCACCCTGACCCTACCGACCCCCGCGGGTGCCATGCGAGCGATCCACGTCTCGACCGCTCGGGCGGGCACCGCCCTGCGCGGCGTCGAGGCCCGCTACCTGGACGACCCAGCTGGCGATTACGAGACAACCGACGGCGGCTGGTAGTCAGGGTCCGTCACGCGGCATACACATCGAACGTCGTGTGGGTGACTGACACATACCTCGTTCGGTCTTACCTTCGCTCATTGTCGGTTTTGTACCCCGACACAACCAACCCCCAAGGAGAAGATCCCTATGAATATCGACAGTGCGCGTACAACCCCGCGTTCACACAGGCGCAGAACCGCAGCGCGAGCCCTGGCGGCTGTAGTTGGGCTGCTGGCCATCTCGCTCAGCACTGCGCATTCCGTGGTCCAGGCATCTGCTTCAGAGCCTCAGGCTCGCTCCGCGCTAGCCGCGGCGCAGAAGCGGTGGCCGAACGCCAGACCTATTCTCTCGACGGCTCGCTTCGGGCCGGGGGAGTACCTGGTTCCCGCGAGCAACGGTCATTTCGATCACATCGCTCTGCGCGTGAGGTCCACACGTCTGTCCCACTCCCCGACGAAATCGGGATCCGGTTCCAGAGCAACGCTGCGATCCGCCGGGTACTGCTATGGGTGCGTCTACGGGGTCACAGCAAGGGTGTCCCTGGACTCATTCCTGTGGGGCCATCAGCAGATGGATACCTATAACGGCGTGTCCTACGGCCGGTACGCCTGGAATATAAGCAATTCACCATGGTGCTATGGGGCAGGCTCGTGCCAGCAGCCGGTCTATGGCGCGATTGGTAACCATACGGCCACCGTGAACCCCTGGGCGAACATCATTGTTAACTACTGGGGGTGCTGCACCCGCACCGCGTTCCTGCGAGTGTACGTGAACAAGTGGAACCAGGTGTCCGGCTGGGCCGTCATGCACTAGGTCAGCAGATCGACTGGCCGCAACCGCAGCTTGAAGCCCCGGCTCTTGATACAGGAGCCGGGGCTTCGGCCTGAGCCCTGGGCATGAGGGCTGCTAGTTGGTGCTGAGCGGATGCTGCGTCGATTCCAGCGCGGCCCGCGCCGCCTGCCGCCCGAGGTCACGAGCGCGGTCGACCTCGTCAAAAGCGAGCAGTCCGATCGCGGCGGTGTCGCGGCTGCCGGAGAGGATTGAGCGCATCATCGTTTCGCGCAGTCCGGGGCGCGGCACATCGTCACCGACGGCGGCGCGACGCAAACGCGCGCGCATCCCCCGCGAGCCGGGCCGGGCGAACCCGGCGCGTCTCGACCGGTTCGCGGTGACGTCGACGGCGACGATCGGCCCCTCGCCGTAGGAGGCCATTGCCTCGACAGGTAGATTGTCGATGAGGCCTCCGTCGACCAGCAGGCGGCGATCCATTACCACCGGCGGCGTCGCGCCGGGAATGCACATGCTCGCAGCGACCGCCGGCCAGACGAGCCCGCGATCGTGAATTACGAGCTCAGAGCTGATCAGGTCGGTCGACACGCAGAAGTACCCGCGGTCGAGATCTTGGATCTCGCGCAACGCGAATACGCGAAGGAGCATCTCGCGCAACTTCTGCCCGCGGAGGAGAGAGACGACCGGGACCGTGTAGTCAGACCAGGGACTCCGAGACACAAGCTCCTCGCGGCAGCACTCATAGATTGCGTCGGGCTCGAGCCCGGCGGCGAGCTGGGCGCCGATGAAGGCGCCCATGCTGCAACCGGCCACTCGATCGACCGCGATACCTGCGCCCAGAAGCTCCTCGAGCACCCCGATGTGCGCGAGCGCACGGGCACCGCCACCCGAGAGAACTACGCCCACTGAGCGGCCCGCCAGCCGTCGCGCGATACGCGTCGCCGAGGCCTCGAAGCGAGTGCCCGAGTACACGAGGTGCGTTGCTCGCGGCGCCAGCGCGTCCTGCCACGCGGCGGCGCCGGTGCGGTCCGGAACCCAGTTACAGCACACCACGTCCCGCTCGCGGCCGATCGGCGTCAGGGTGGCCTCTCGAGAGATCGGCGCTTCCCCCACCAGGGCCAGAGTGCGATCAGCCTGGCGCGTGCAGAACTCGGTCCAGGGGTCGTCGACGCCCGGCTCCTCCCCCAGGAGCAGTACCTGCCGGGCCGTGCGTTCGCAGCGGTCGAGCTCCGCGGCCGCGCCCTCGAGCCCGTGCTCCCGGCGGCCTGCTAGGGAATGCCGATCGAGCGAGGCGACGGGATGCCAGCGCCCCATCGCGCGCGCGAGGCAGTCGACGAGCTCGCGCGCGGGGAGGCCCGGGCCCAATGGGACGATGGCGATCGTGGCCGGGAGGGGCGGCCGCTCCACCGTGAGTCCGCGGCTGACGCGCAGCTGGTCACCAAGGATCCGCGTGAGGGCCAAGCTGAAGCGCGGCTGGTTTTCGAGCAGTTGCACGAAGTCCGCTCGTGTGAGCGCGAGCAATTCCGTGTCCCGCAGCGCGCGTACGCCAGCCGACCGCGGAGTGCCGGTAAGAAGGGAGAGCTCCCCCACCGTCGCCCCCTGTCCGAGGATCCGAATGACAGCTTCCTCGGGTGATTCGACAATCACCTCGAGCCGGCCGGAGAGCACCACATACAGGGCGTCCGCGGCATCGCCCTGGCGAAACAGCCACGCATGGGCCGGTACCTGCAGGGGCTCGCAGCGACTTGCCAGCTCGACCCGCATGGCCTGTGGGAGCCCCGCGAATATCGGGGCCTCGCCGAGCGAGTCCGGACTGACGGTGCGAGTCACAGGCAACATGATTCTCTCCGCGCCCCAGGCTGAGCGCAAACGAATGCGAGCGTGGGCCTGGCTCGGGGCACGCCGCGAACTGTCACGACGTTGACGTTCCCACGGTCGTCTCCCTGCTAGCCGGGTGGGTGGCACTCGGCGATTCTGCGACAGGCTTACGTAATGAGGAACTGGCGAGATCGACACGCCCCGTGTCGGAGTCCACTGCGAGTGGCGCTGCTAGCGATCGCGGTCTCGCTGGCCCTACTCGTCGGACCCGCGGCGGCGCGTGCGGCGACCCAACTCCAACCGGTGTCCTACACCGACTTCGATGGACATGCCGAAACCTTGGTCCCCTGGCAGGGAGAGAAGGTTGTGGTCTTAACAGATCCGCGGACGGCACGCGATCCTGATGTGATGACCAGGCTGGTCGGGGCGCTCGACCGGGCATACGGCTACTACGCAGACACGACCGGGCGGACTCCGGCCCTGAATAAGTCGTTGAACGGACGCGACACGGTCGCCGAGGTCCCCCACACGTGTGGCGCTGGCTGCGGATACCTCGGCTCCACGGGCATCGAGGTGCAGACCGACTACTTCGAGTCGATGTACCGCGAGGTGGCGCAGAACGATCGTTATAGCCAGATCCCGTTCTACGAGCTCGGCCGCAACTTCTGGTTCTGGAGCCCACAACTCGAGTTCAAGCCTCCCGAGCAGGACCCCGTAATCACGGGCTTCGCCGTGTGGATGCGGTTTCGCTCCATGGCCGCTGCCGGAGTTAACGGCGCGCCGTTCAACGGAGTGCCGTTCTCAACCTTCGCCTCGCAGGTGGCTGGGCTTGCAAGTCAGTACGAAGCCGACCCCTCATTGACCTTTGCACAGACGCTCGCACAAGGTAAGTCGCCGGGCGCGTATGGAGGAACCGATTTCTGGGCATCCCTGATGATGCAGCTCGCTCGGCGTCACGGCGGGCAGGAGTTCGTCACGCAGTTCTGGCACAGCGTTGCCTACTTGCCCGCCGCCACCTCGACGGCTGGGGCCGTCGCAAACTGGGTCAAAGCGGCGAGCTACGCCGCAGGCGTGGACCTCAAACCCGTCTTCTACCAGCGCTGGGGTTTCCCACGGCCCGACGGCAGCGTCACCGAGCGTCCTCCAGCAAGTGCCGTACCGGAACCAACGGTTGCCCCTGCCACGCGACCCGTCGGCACCAACGCCGACGGTCGCCAACAGATCTTCCTTATCGGCTCCGACAGCCAGCTCTACACCAAGTATCAGGTCCAGCTCAATGGAGGATGGTCCGGCTGGACCTCGTTCGGCGGATCGTGGCCGGCGAGCGACGCAATCGGGGCCGGGCACAACCTCGACGGCCGTCAGGAGATCTACCTGGTCGGCAACGACCACCAGCTCTACACGAAGTATCAGACGCAGGTCAACGGGGGCTGGTCCGGGTGGGTGTCGCTCGGGGGATGGTGGCCGAACACCGACTCGATCGGCGTCGGGATGAGCCCCGACGGCCGCCAGCGGCTCTACCTGATCGGGTATGACCACACGCTGTACGTCAAGTATCAGACGCGCGTCAATGGTCCGTGGTCGGACTGGGCCTCGCTCGGGGGACGTGCACCCAACGCCGATGCGGTGGGCGTCGGCCGAAACGCCGATGGCCGCGAGGAGGTTTACCTCGTCGGATTCGACGATCGACTGTGGACGAAGGTCGAGCGACCGCGCAATGCCGGGTGGTCGCAGTGGTTCCCACTCCCAGGGCTGTGGCCGAACG
>VAWV01000150.1:0-17161 GCA_005883295.1 Actinomycetota bacterium | reverse complement strand
GAGCTCTACCTGATCGGCACCGACAGCAGGCTCTACACGCAGTCTCAGACGAGCCATAACGGCTTCTGGTCAACGAGCTGGAGCTCGCTGGAGGGATCGTGGCGCACCACCGACTCGATTGGGGTCGGCCAGAACGCCGACGCCCGTCAGGAGATCTACCTAGTCGGCAACGACGGCGTCCCGTACACGAAGTACCAGACCGCCGTCAACGGCGGCTGGTCGCCGAGCTGGATCTCGTTCGGCGGCTCCTGGCCGGCGCAGTAGCCCTGACCGTTCTTCTACCGCCCCTCGCCCGGCTGCCACAGACGCTCCTCGCCCTCGCTGGCGGCGCGGGCCAGGATGAAGAGCAGGTCCGACAGCCGGTTGAGGTAGCGGATCGCCTCCGGCGACACGTCCTCGACCTCGAGCGCCCGTCGCTCGGCCCGACGGCAGACCGTTCGGCAAACGTGCAGCTGGGCGCCCGCGCGCGAGCCCCCGGGCAGGAGGAACGAGTGCAGTGGCTCGAGCCGCTCGTTCACCTGGTCGCAGCGCTCCTCGAGCCACGCGGTCTGCGACTCGGCGATCCGCAGCCGCTCGCGCTCGGCCTCCGGAGGCACGGCGAGGTCGGCTCCCAGATCGAACAGGTCGTTCTGCACGCGCTCGATCCAGGGCCGGAACTCCTCGGGCAGATCGCTCTCGGCCATCAGATGCGCGTGAGGTTGACGCGCGGCATCGATCGCAAGCGTAGACGGCCCGTAGACTCTGGCGCGCTTTGGCCACCGGCGCCGTCGTGATCACAGGCACGTCCACCGGGATCGGACGGGGCTGTGCACTGCGCCTCGACCGCGCGGGCTTCGACGTCTTCGCCGGCGTGCGCCACGCGGACGATGGTCAGCGCCTGCGCGCCGAGGCCTCGAACCGCCTTCGCCCGCTGATCCTCGACGTCACCCACCACGCGGGGATCGCCACGGCCGCGAAAGAGGTCCGCGAGGCCGTCGGCGAGCGCGGGCTGGCCGGGCTCGTGAACAACGCCGGCGTGAGCGTGGCCGGCCCGCTCGAGTTCACGGCACCGGATGAGGTGCGCCGCCAGCTCGAGGTCAACCTGGTCGGCCAGATCGCGGTGACTCAGGCGTTCCTGCCGATGATCCGCGCGGCGCGCGGCCGGATCGTGAACATCAGCTCGATCGGGGGCCTGGTGGCCAACGCCTTCCTGGGCCCCTACCAGGCGTCGAAGTTCGCGATGGAGGCGGTCACCGACGTGCTGCGCAAGGAGCTCCGCCCCTGGGGCATACATGTCGTCGCGATCGAGCCGGGAACGATCGACACCGAGATCTGGCGCAAGGGGACGGAGGCCGGCCGCGAGACCCTCGAGCGGCTCAGCCCGGAGGGGCGCGAGCTCTACGGCGACAGCATCCAGAAGCTCCTCGCAGCGACCGAGAAGATGACCCGCCGCGCCACGCCGCCCGAGCGCGTGGCGGAGGCGGTCGAGCGGGCGCTCACCGCATCGCGGCCGCGGACGCGCTACCTCGTCGGGACCGACGCCAAGGTGGTCGCCAGGCTCGCCCGGGTCCTTCCCGACCGGGCGGTGGACGCGGTCCAGGCGCGGTTCCTGGGCATCTGACCGCACCCCGACTGGGCCCCCTCGCCCGCACGACGGGTTACGCTCCGCCTGATGCGGTGGAGGGGGGCTCTGGCGGCGTGCGCGGCGGCGCTTGGACTCGTGGTCGTCGCGCCCACCGTCGCCTTCGCGCAGAGTCAGCTGCTGGCCGGCGCCGGGACCGCCGACATCACGCCCCCGCCGTTCGACAAGGCCCACGACGAGCCCGAGTTCGCCGCCAACTGCCCCAACCTCTCGAGCTACACCGGCACGCGGTTCTTCAAGTTCGAGGAGCCTTACATCGACCAGAACGGCAACGACCGCTACGACTACCCGGAGCCGTTCTGCGACGCCAACCACAGCGGCGGCTACGACGGGATCTACCTGTCAGGTCATCCCGACAGCATCGCCAACAAGGTGCGCGACCACATCGACGCGCGCGCGATCGCGTTCTCGTACGGGGGTCTTACCTACGAGGTCATCTCGATCGTCACCCAGGGGACCTTCGAGAACTACATCGCGGACATCCGCGACGGGATCATGAAGCAGCGTCCCGTGGCGGACGTGATCGTCAGCTCGAACCACAACGAGTCCTCGCCCGACACGGTGGGCATCTACGGCGGTCCGGAGAACCCAGCCGTCCCCGTCGGTGACCGCAGCGGTATCGACGAGTACTACATGCACAAGTGGCTGATCCCGCAGGCGGTCGCCGCGGGGGTCAAGGCCTACGACGACCTGCAGCCGGCCACGCTCTGGGCACGGCAGACGCTGGCGCCGCCCGACATCACCGTTCGCACGCACACCTTCCCCACCGAGGACGACAAGGGCAACCCGGTCGCGATCGATCCCAAGTACCGCGTGCTCCAGGCCCGCGATTCGAACGGCAAGGCGATCTTCACCATGCTCAACCTGGCCGCTCACAACCAGCAGTACGGCCACAACGGCGACCACAACACGATCAGCGGCGACTGGCCCGGTGAGTTCGAACGCCGCCTCGAGGCCAAGGGCGGGATGGGCATGGCCGTGTTCCTGGTCGGCGACAACGGCTCGGAGGAGGACCCGCACCTGGCGTCCCACAAGCATGACTGCAGCGGGCTCACCGACTGCGAGACGTTCATCACCACGGTCGGGCAGGCGATCGCCGACTACGTGGCAGGCCAGGCTCCCCAGCTCACCCGGCTCCACGCCGGCCGGCTCGCGTTCGACCGCGCCACGCTGTACGTGCCGATCGAGAACAACGCGTTCAAGGCAGCGGCGGGCGCCCAGCTCTTCGGCGAGCGCCACACCTACACGCCGACCGGTCAGGACACGCAGTACGCCGGCCCGGACGTGCGGACCCACGTGAGTGCGCTGCGCGTGGGCCCCGACCTCCAGTTCATCGGCAATCCGGGCGAGGCGTTCCCGGCGCTGATGGTGGGAAGCCCGTGGGGCATCGACGCCGCCGAGTGCCCGAGCCGTCCTGAGCCGCCGGTCCCCACATGGCGCGCGCAGGCGCCGTTCCGCTTCCAGATCGGGCTCGCGGACGACCTGATCGGCTACATGCTCCCCGCCTGGGCGTGGAAGTCGGACACGCCGGGCGTCTTCACCACCGACGCCTGCGACGCCCAGCCGAACAGGCACTCGCACTCGCTCGAGACCGAGGGCGTGGGGCCGACCGCGTCGAACATGGTCGCCACCGCGCTCACGAAGCTCCTGAGCGACCCGGACTACGCCGACCCCGCGGTCAAGCGCGTGTGGCTCGGGCGCTATCTGCTCCCCGACGGCACGCTCAGCCGGCGGCCCGAAGGTGCCGTGGCGGTGTGGCTCGCGGATCCGGGCTCCACCTCGCTCAGCCCGGGCAAGGGGACGATCATCGCCACGGGCGGGATCACCGGCTTCGGCGACCGCGCCATCGACCAGAACGGCCGGCTGATGGACTACGACGGGATCGACCAGAGCGCCGCCGACGTGACCACCCGCGGCATGGTGCGCTTCCGCTGCGATGGGACGGTCGTGGAGCGCTACTACGTGGACGTGTATCCGGCCCTGTCCGCGCCGGCCAAGCTGCCTCCGGCCACGACGGGGAAGGTCGGCGTCGGATGCGGCTCCGGTGTGCCGGGGTCGGGCACGCCGGGGAACCCGAAGGGCGGCCCTCCCCCGCACCCGCGCCCGCCCTGCCGCGACCACACGCCACCTAGGAGCCGGCTCGTGAGCGTGCACATCAGCACCGAGGGCGTCTCGATCAAGGGCCGCTCGAGCGACACCGGGTGCCACCACGGCCTGCGCGTGGTGCTGCTGTCCGTGGGGCGCGCCTCACACCACCGCTGCCGCTTCCTCCAGCCGAACGGCCGGCTCGCGGGGCGCCGGCGTTGCAGCCGGCCGATCCTCCTGCGTCTCCGCGGCAAGAGGAGGTGGCAGCTCGTCATGGACATCGACCTGCCCAAGGGCACCTACCGGGTGCTCGCGCGCGCGGTGGACCTCGCAGGCAATCGCGAGAACCCGGGCAACGGCGACCGCGCAACCGTGAGGGTGCGCCGCTAGGCGCCGCTCAGTGAATCGGCGTCGTCGGCCGTCGCTCGCTCGAGAGCTCGAAGACCCAGAAGTCCCGCCCCATGACGGGCACCGAGACGTTGTAGACCGGCGCCTCGCCGATCCGGCCCTCGAAGGCGCCGGCGTGCGCGTGCCCATGAAGGACGAGGTCGGGCACGTGCTCGAGGATCGGCGCTGCCAGCCGGTCGCTGCCAAGGAAGGCCCAGATGCCGACCGGCTCGCCCTCCAGCGTGTCGGCCGTCGGCGCGTAGTGCAGGAGCACGATCCGGAACGGGCACATCGAGATCGCGCGCAGGCCCTCGTCGAGGGCGGCGACGTCGGCTGTTGTGGTGGCGTACACCTCGCGCAGCTGCGGCTCGCCGAAGTCCGGGAGGTTCGAGGCGCCGAAGCCCCCGACGAAGCCCTTGAGGCCGACGATCCCCACCTCCACGCCGCGGGCCTCGACCACGGTGGTCTCGCGTTCGAGCACGGTCACGCCGCCGGCCTCCTCGAGTACTCGGCGGACGTCGTCGCCGCGCCCCATGTGGAGGTCGTGATTTCCGAGCACCGCGATCACCGGCACCGATAGATCCCGGCAGACCTCGGCGAACAGCTCGGCCTGAGCCGGTTCGCCGTGGGTGGTGAGGTCTCCGGCCAGGAGGACCAGGTCGACCTCGCCCTCGAGTGCGCGGAACGAGCGTGCCACCTCGTCGCGGTTCGAGTCGCGGATGTGAACGTCGCCAGCTGCCGCCACGCGCAGCGGCACGTCCTGGATTCCGTCGCGGGACGGCGTCATCGCCCCGTACGTACCCGAGGCGGGGCGCTTTTCGAACCCGGGGCTCGGGTATGACAGGGGCGCATGGGAGATCAGCCCACCTTCGAGGACATCGCGGAGACCATGAAACGGGCGGCGGCCGCGCTCCGCGACGCGGACGTCCCGTTCGCGCTCGCGGGAAGCCTCGCGACCTGGGCCCGCGGCGGGCCCGAGACCACGCACGACCTGGACTTCGTGATGCGGCCGTCCGACTCCGAGCGGGCCGCCACGGCCCTCGAGGAGGTGGGCATGCGCTCCGAGGATCCGCCCGAGGAATGGCTGCTCAAGGCGTGGGACGGCAACGGGGTGCTGGTCGACCTCATCTTCGGACCGTCCGGGTTGGACCCGGACAAGGTGCTCGAGCGCGCCGAGGCCCTGTCGGTGATGAGCATGGAGCTCCGCGTGATGGCACTCGAGGACGTGATCGCCACGAAGGTGCTGTCGCTCACAGAACATTCGGTCGACTACGCGACACTTCTGGTGATGGCGCGAGCGCTCCGCGAGCAGATCGACTGGGGGGCGGTCCGGCGCCGCACCGCCGGGTCGCCGTTCGCGGACGCCTATTTCGTGCTGCTCGATCGGCTGGGCATCACCTCTGAGCCGGCCGGCCGCGATCGCGAGGACACGGGGCGGGAGCGCGTGCACGTGGAGGTCACCACTTCGGGCGAGGGGAGGTCCTAGGCATGTCTCGGTCAACCAAGCTTGGGGAGCAGGGGGAGGTCGCGCTCCCGCAGGGAACGATCCGCTATCGGGAGCGCGGCTCCGGCGAGCCGATCCTGTTCGTGCACGGCGTGCTGGTGAACGGCGACCTGTGGCGCGGGGTCGCGCCGCGGCTGGCCGACCAGGGGTACCGCTGCATCGTCCCCGACTGGCCGCTCGGCTCTCACGAGGTGCCGATGCGCGAGGACGCAGACCTCACGCCACCGGGGCTGGCGCGGCTGATAGCCGACTTCGTGTCAGCCCTTGAGCTGGACGCTCCCACGGTCGTGGCCAACGACACCGGCGGAGCGCTCACCCAGATCGCCGCTGCGAACCACGGCGAGCGCTTCGGGCGGCTCGTCCTCACCTCGTGCGACGCGTTCGAGCACTTCTTCCCGGTGCTGTTCCGCTACCTGTCGCTGACCGCGCGGATCCCGGGTGGCCTGGCGTTACTGGCGAGGTCCGCTCGGCTGCGACCGATCCGGCGCTCGCCGATCGCGTTCGGATGGCTGATGCGGCAGGACCCGCCGCAGGAGGTCCTCGACAGCTGGATGGAGCCGCTCGCCGACGCGGCCATCCGCCGCGACGCCGCCAAGGTGCTGCGCGGCATCGACAAGCGCCACACGCTGGAGGCGGCCGAGCGGCTGCGGAGCTTCGACAAGCCGGTGCTGCTCGCGTGGGCGGCCGAGGACCGGGTGTTCCCGCTCGCGGACGCCGAGCGGCTGGCCTCGATCCTCCCCAATGCGCGGCTGAAGCCGATCGAGGGCTCCTACTCCTTCGTGCCGGAGGACCAGCCGGAGGCGCTGGCGGCGCTGATCGCGGAGTTCCTCGCCGGCGGCGACGAGCTCGCGCAGGCGCGGTCAGCGACCGGGGCTGGGAACGCGGGCTAGCCGGTCTTCAGAAGCGCGATCACGTTCGCCACGAACAGGATCGCGAATGCGATCGTCCAGCGGTCGAGGTTGCGCTCCACCAGCGAGCCGCCACCGAACGGGCCCGCGCCGGTTCCGACGCCGAAGGCGCCGGACAGACCGGCGTCCTTCCCCGAGTGCAGGAGCACCAACAGGATCAGGACCACCGAGATGATGACCTGGGTGACTTCGAGCAGGCCGTACACGCGGCGCCTAGATTAGCGGCGGGGGTCCGCGTCGGCCGGGTCGAGCTCGTCAAGCTGGCGCAGGATCTCGATGGCCTGGCGCCGGAGATCGCGGTCGGTCTCCCGGTAGTCCGTGTCGGAGAGCTTGCCCATCCGGTGGTCGAGCTCGGCGTCGCGGATCTCGCGGTACTTGGCCTCCTTGGCGGCCTCGAGTGCCTCGCGGCGGGGGTGATCAGCCTGCTCGCGCCCCGCCGGCCGGAGCAGCGGGCGCAGCACGACATACGCAACGGCCAGACCGAAGACCACGATCGCGAGCGCGTAGTCCACCCCGGCCGAGTGTAGGCGCGGTACCGTCCGCGGGTGACGGGCCGCCCCCTCTACCACTCGTTCGCTTGGGCGTACGACCTCGTGGTTGCGAGCCCCGGTGGGCCGGCTCCCCACGCCTTGGCTCGCGCCCTCCGGGACCGCGTTGGGAACGGAGCCTCAGTGCTCGACGCCGGGTGCGGGAGCGGCCGCTACGCGGCCGAGCTCGCCGCGGCCGGGTTCCGGGTGACGGGCGTGGATCGCTCGACACAGCTGATCGCGGTGGCGGAGGCGCGTGGAGCCAGGGCGCGGTTCGAGGTCGGCGATCTTCGGGCGTGGCGCCCAGGGAAGCCATTCGACGCGGCTCTGTGCCGCGGGGTGCTCAACGATGTGATCACTGAGGAGGATCGCGCCGGCGTCGTTGCCGGCCTCCGGCGCACGCTTCGGCCGGGCGGGGTGCTCGTGGTCGACGTGCGGGACCGGGAGGCATCCGTCGCGCGGTACCGCGACGGGCGCGTGTTCGAGCGCGTTGTCGCGACCCCCCGCGGGCGGCTGGAGTTTGTGTCTGAGACGTCGCTGCAGCGCTCAGCTCACACCCTGCTGATCCACGAGCGGATCCGATTGGGCAGTAAAGAGGAGGAGTTCGATTTCGCCATGCGGTGCTGGACCGCTGCTGAACTCGAGGCCGCGCTGCGTGCCGCCGCCTTCGCCGAGGTCGAGATCCCGGCGCCGGATCTCCAGCCCGCCCGCGCGGATCGGATAGTCGCGATCGCGCTGTGTTGATTAGGTGGCCTATACGACCCCCTAGGTAACACAGCGCCGCGATTGTCAGGCGCGCGAGAGCTCGCGGCCCAGCCGCGCCGCCGCCAGGCTCGCCGCGCGGCGGCGGCGCGCTTCGGCGGCGGGCCATAGCGCGGTGAGGGATCCGAGCAGGACCACTCCCCCGCCGATCCAGATCCACACGATCATCGGCGACACGACGACCCGGAACGTGGCCGGCGGCGGGTTGCGGCGATACGACTCCACCAGCGCCGCCAGGACCACCGCCTGCATCTGCGGCGGCGCGCTCGAGAACTTGCTGTTGGCCACGGTGATCGGGTGCATCAGGTGTGAGGTGTCGGGCTGTACCGCCGTCCAGACGTCCCCGCCAAGGCCCCAGCGGACGTCGGTCTCACTCGTCGACTCGCCCGTGAAGAAGCGGCCGAACGCGCCGCCCGACCCGTCGGTGGCCTCGTAGTAGTTGCGCGACGGGCGCATCACCCAGTGCCTGTCGCCCTTGCGCACGTCGAGCACCGCCCCCAGCGATACCGGTGCCCCCGTGCCCGCGCGATCGGCCAGGATGGCCGCCGTGGGCCGGCGGTAGGTGACCGTGTAGCCGTCGATCTTCGCCGACTGCCCCGCGCGCAGCTGGGCGTCGCGCTGGGCGTGGAAGCCGGACGACGCCGCCACGCCCAGGAAGAGGATCGCCATCCCGGCGTGCACCATGTAGCCGCCGTAGCGGCGGCGGTTGCGCACCACCAGGGAGCGGGCCGCCGCGGGCCAGGACTCATCCCCCATCAGCCGCCGCGCGCGCGCCCCGCGCGTGAACTCCTGGACCACCACCGCCAGCACGAACGCGACCAGCGTGAACATGATCAGCGAGCGGATGCTGCCGGCCGCCGGGGTGGCCACGAGCATCGCGAGCAGCGCCGCGGCCGCGAACGCCACCGGCCAACCGAACGCGCGCGGAAGCGACGTCGCCCGGCGCCAGGTGAGCAGCGGCCCCACCCCAGCGAGCAGCACCAGCACCAGCGCGAGCGGGACCGTCCAGCGGTCGAACAGCGGCGGGCCGAAGCTTCGCTTGGTGCCGGTCAGTGCCTCCGAGATGAGTGGGAAGAAGGTGCCCCAGAAGATCACCAGGCAGAGCGTGACCAGCACGAGGTTGTTCAAGAGGAAGAACGCCTCGCGCGAGAGCAGCGAGTCGAGCCGGCCCTCCGAGCGCAGCGACTCGCGCCGCGAGATCAGGAGGCCCGCCGAGCCGATCGCCACGATCCCGATGAAGATCAGGAACGGCACGCCCAGCGTGGACGCACCGAACGCGTGGATCGAATCGAGGATCCCCGAGCGCACCAGGAACGTGCCGATGAGCGCCGCCGTGAACGTGGCCAGGATGAGCGCGGCGTTCCAGAGTTTCAGCATGCCCCGCTTCTCCTGGACCATCACCGAGTGGATGAACGCGGTGCCGAGCAGCCACGGCATGAGCGATGCGTTCTCCACCGCGTCCCACGCCCAGTAGCCGCCCCAGCCGAGCTCCGAGTACGACCACAGCGCGCCGAGCAGGATTCCGCACCCGAGGAAGGTCCAGGCCACGAGCGCGAACCGGCGGGTGGAGCGGATCCAGTCGGCGCCCGTCCGGCGGGTGATCAGCGCCCCGATCGCGAACGCGAACGGGATCGAGAACCCGACGTAGCCCGAGTACAGCATCGGCGGGTGGACGGCCATCGCCGGGTGGCGCAGGAGCGGCTCGAGCCCGTTGCCCTGCGCCGGCCGAGTGGCCAGGATGGCGAACGGATCCTGCCCCCGCAGCACCATCAGCGACAGGAAGAACGACGCGACCACGCCGAGCACGGCCGTGGCCCACGGCACGATCTCGCGCAGCTTGCGCCGGGTCACGAAGAGGACGACGCTCGAGTAGACCGACAGGAGGAACGCCCACAACAGGAGCGAGCCCTCCTGGCTCGACCACATCGCAGTGAGCTTGTAAAAGGTGGGCGTGTCGGTCGACGAGTTCTGGGCGACGAGCTTGTAGGAGAGGTCGGTCCGCAGGTAGGCGGACTCGAGCATCACCATCGCGATCGTGAGGAGCCCGGCCAGGCAGTACATCGCCCGGCGGGCCGAGGTCACGTACTCGCGCCGTCCTGACCGCGCCCCGTAGACAGCGGCGCCCACGGCGTAGAGCGCCGCGCCCAGCCCCACCACGAGGCACGCATCGCCGACCGCGCCGGTCACTGGCCTAGAGCGTCTTCCCGCCCGGCTTGCTCTGGAACTTCGACGGGCACTTCGTGACCAGGCTGTCGCGCTGGCCCACGAACGTGCCGTCGCGCATCGTGCCGGAGACGATCACCTCGCGCCCGTCGCGGAACGGATCGGGCACCGCGCCGCTGTAGACGACCGGTACCGAAGTCGTGCCGTTGCGGTCGCGTACCCGAAAGCGCAACGCCCGGCCCTCGTGGCCGATCGAGCCTGGCACCACCTTGCCGGTGATCTGGATCGACCGCCCCGGCGGCGTACGCAGGGCCTGCGACGGGGTCGTCGCCTCGGTCGCGCTGCCGAAGCTCGTCCACACGAGCGCGCCCGCGAGCAGCAGCGCGGCGGAGAGGGCCACGATCATCCGGATCTTTCGCTTGCGAGCAGGGTCCACGGCCAGCGCCGATTATGGCAACCGGACGCCGGACCCTACCCGGCTTACGCAACCCGGCTGGGATGCCCCTCGCCGGGCCACGGCGCCAGCGGCAGCACCAGCCGCGAATCCGATCTGGCGCGCACCTTGCGCCGCTCGTTGGGGTCGAAGCAGGCCATGTACCCGGCACCGCCGGTCTCGGACGAGCCGCCGTCGGCGATCTCGATCTCTCCGTCCGCCACGAGCAGGTACGCGCGCTCGTGCACCTGGTGCTCCTGGAGCTCCTCGCCGGCGGGAAGCTGGATCGCGATCACCCGAGCCTCGCCATCCGAGCGCAGGACCTCGGGATGGTGGGGCTTTACGTCGAGGGCGAGGATGTTCCAGCTTTCCAATTCGTTCCTCCCGGTTTCGTGAGCGGCGCGGCGCAAGGTCGTGAGCGCGGCCGCATCAATCATCGCGCACGCGCGCGCGAGCCGGCGTGCTCAGCGGGCCGCGCGTCGTCGGCCTCGCCTCGCCCCGTCCGCCGCGCGATCCAGTCGACGCCTGCCACGTCGGTCGCCCCGTGCGCGAGGATCGAGAGGAGCACGGCGAGCGCCGCGATGTTGAAGATCCGCCCGGCGTCCTCGATCTGGCGGGAGAGGAGCAGCAGGGCGAACGTCATGGTGGCCACGCCCTTCGGGCCGAACCAGGCCATGAAGCCACGCGTGCCGAGATCGGCGCTCGTCCCGGTGAGCGCGGCGAACACCGCGGTCGGCCGCGCGACGAGGAGCGTGAACGCTGCGATCCCGACGGCGGCAAGCCCGTCCTGGAACAGGCCATGGAACGTCAGGAGCGCCCCGAACAGGACGAAGATCCCCAGCTTCACGACCTCCACGATGTCCTCGGCCCGCGCCACGAAGGAACCGCGCACGTCGGGCCGCATGATCCCGAGCACGATCGCGGCCACGAACGTCGCGATCAACCCGTTTCCGCGGGGTGGTAGGACGGCGACTCCGTAGGCGACAAACGCCGCGCCGAGCGCGTACATCGACTTCTGGTGGGCGGTGACCTCGGCACCGAGCGCGCGGCGGAGCGGCAGGAGACGCGCGGCCGCGAAGCCGACGACCACGCCCGAGGCCAGGCCGATCGACAGGTCCTCCAGCACGAATCGCCACCAGGTGAAGTGACCGCCGCGGGCGTCGAGCGCCGCGGCCAGGGCCAGTACCGCGGGCAGCGCGAGACCGTCGTTGAGACCGGACTCGAGGTTGAGCGAATGCCTGACGATCCGCGGCACCCGGGGGTTGGTGACGACGTTGGACGACAGGACGGGATCGGTGGGCGACAGCAGCGCCCCGAGCAGGAACGACTCCGTCCAGGAGAGGTCAGTGAAGAGTTTCGTGGCGCATGCGACCAGCCCCGCCGTGATCGGCATCGCCAGGACGAGCTTGCGGAGCGGGAGGTGCCACGCCGTCTGGAGCATCTCGGCCTCCACCTCGAGGCCGTCGCGGAAAAGGATCACGATCAGGGCGACGAGCGCGAGCGACGCGACGAACCCGGAGCGCGGGTCGAACGACAGCACGTCGAGAACCCCGTGCCCGAGCACGAAGCCCCCGAACACGAACAGCGCGGTGAGCGACAGGAAGCTCCGCCGCGCGAGCCCGGCAACGAGCGCGCCGGCCACCAGCATGCCCCCCAGCACGACCGCGACGGTGTCGAAGGTGGTCGTGGCAAGCGGGCCCGTCATCGGGCAAGGTTGCCAGACCCGATCGCGCTAGAGCAGTGCCGGTTCCAGCCGGAGCCGGGTGATGGACCTCCGCACGTCGTCGTCGTCGGAGTCGCTCAGCTCGGACTCCTCGGCGCCGCCGCGCCGCGACTCGCCGGCCCGCACGGCCGCCTCGCCGCGGTCGATCTCGAACCACATCACCGTTCTGCGCGGCTCCGGCTCAGTGCCCCAGCGCGTGGAGAGCTGATCCACGATGAAGAGACCCCAGCCGCGCTCGTCGCCCTCTGTGGGGGCGCCCGGCCGGAAGTCCCCGCCGGGGTCGACCACCTCAACCCGCAGCGTCTCCTCGCTCAAGCTCAACTCGAGCCCTAGCTCCGGACCGGACTCGGGTGCGGGATGCTGGACCGCGTTCGTGACCAGCTCGCTGAGGCAAAGCGACGCGTCATATAGCGCGGATGGGTGCAGGCTGCCCTCGAAACGGGCTAACGCGGCCCGCGCGGCAGGGACCGAATCCGGGTCCCGTGGGAAGCTGAGGCTGACTCTGTCGATCACTTGATCGGGACCGGCATTCCCCCAAAGGGGGGGATGATAGGGGCTTACCCGGGCTTGCCGAGTTTCAGCCGAGGACTCGGCGACGCAGAGCCGCCCCCGTCGCAAGCAGCAGGTAGCCGGCGAACAGGACGGTGCCGAGCGGCAGCCCCGTATGGGGCAGGTTCGAAGAGTTCGAGGACTTCTTGCTGCTGCTGTTGTTGCTGCTCGAGCCGTTCGTGCCGCTGTTGCTGCCGCCCGAGCTATTCGAGCCCCGCACGATCACGGTGCCGTGCATGTACGGGTGAGGCGTGCAGTGGTACTTGTACGTGCCGGCCTTCGTGAACCGGAACATGCCGGTGGAGCCCTTGGGGAGGACGCCGGTATCGAAGGTGCCGTCGTCGGCCGTGGCGCTGTGGCCGGTCGGCCCGTTGTTCGTCCAGACCACGCTCTCACCCACGTTGATCGTGATCGACTTCGGCGTGAACTTGAAGTCGCTGATTGTGACCGAGCCCTGATTCGCGGCCGCGTGGATGGTGGTGTCCGTGCGGACGGGTGCCTTTCGCTTCGCGTGCGGCGTGGCGGCGTGTACCGGTGCGTGGCTCGTGGCCTTGTGGTGGACGGCGGCCACCACGCGCACCTTCGCGTGCCCGACGGCGCGGTCGCCCTTGTCGTCGATCAGGGCGACTGCAACGCGCACCCTGCCGAGCTTCCGGAAGGCATGCCGTAAGCGCGGCCTGGCGCCCGTGCTGCGCTCGAAGACGCCATCGCCGTTCAGGTCCCAGAGGTATTCGACGATCCGCCCACTCGTGTCGGTGGAGCGCGAGGCGTCGAGCAGCAGGCGCTTCCCGACCACAACCCGACGGTGAGCCGGACGCACCGATACGACAGGCCCCGTCCTGTACGCCACCGCGCCGCCGGTTGCCCGCGGCTTGTCTGTCGCCCCCGAGGTCCCGGCGGCGACGAGGGCGACCGCCGCCACGCCTCCGGCCGCGAGAAGCGCTCTCTGAACGCTCGCCCCGCTCGTATTCACGGTGTGAAAGTACCGCTAATCCGCCGTCCGGCGCGCACGTTCAGGACTACGCAACGGATCGCCCAGCGGTTCGAGCCGGGCCCTGCCGCTCAGCTGGGCTGGCCTCCCGAGAGCCGGCCCATGTAGCCGTAGACCTCGTCGAACGCCCAGGCCAGGATCAGGACCTTCGTCCGCACGGCGGCGGCCATCTCCCTCGGCAACGCGCCCGGCGATGCCTCGATCGTCTGCGCGAGCTCGATGAACCCGTCGAGCCGGTCCGCCCGGGTCAGCTCGTCACGACCCTCCCAGTTGGGCGCTATCTCCCCGGCGTAGAACTCGTCCGGATCGACCTCCTCGGAGATCAACCAGCGGACGTCGCTGGTCGGCGCCTCGACCTCCCCCTCCAGGAGATCGCCCGCGATCGCGCGAAGGTCGGGTTCGCCGCCCCCGCCGCCGCGTTCGGCGTGGAGGCCCGTGAGCGTCGCACGCATCCTCACCGCGTCTCGCGCAAGCGGCGCCGGTGCCGCCTCCGTCTCCCTGTGCTCGCCCCTCAGCCGGTCCAGAAGCCTCACAACTGTCACCCCTCCGGGGAAATTGCCCTCGCCACGAGGGTCGATTGAATCAGCTTTAGCGGCGATCCTCTCCCTGCTGGTGGGAGACCCGCGCACGGCCCGCCGGGATGTGGGCCCGCGCATTTGCACAGTGGGCTCCCACCGCGATCACCGCCTGTCGCGCGATGGCGCGCGACGAGCTCCCGACCATCACGCGGTAGCAGCCGGGCGACACGCGCCAGCCGTGAGCCGCCAGGCTCCAGTGGGCGAAGGAGCGCCGGTTGAGGCCCAGGGCCACGCTCCGGCTCTTCCCCGGAGCGAGGAAGACCCTCGCGTACGCCTTGAGCTGCTTGGGAGGCTCGCCGGTCGAGGCGGGGAACCCCACGTACACCTGCGGGACCTCCGCCCCTGCCCGATGGCCGGTGTTCGCGACGTCGAAGCGCACGGTCGCCCCGGTCGCGTTGTGGCCGGCCGGCTTCAGGCTCAGGTGGCGTATGGCGAACGTCGTGTACGAGAGGCCGAAGCCGAACGGGAAGAGCGGCCTGATCCGCATGGCGTCGTACCAGCGGTAGCCGACCCTCAGCTTCTCCGAGTACACGGCGTGCGGAATCCCGTTCTTGTCGTTCACGCCCGGGTACTGCGACTTCGTCTTCACGGGCAGGTCCGCCATCGACTTCGGGAAGGTCTGCGGCAGCTTGCCCGACGGGTTCACGTCGCCGAACAGGAGCGCGGCGATCGCGTTGCCGTCCTCCTGGCCGGGGAACCAGGCTTGCAGCACGCCCTTGACCTTGGCGAGCCAGGGCATGAGCATCGGGCCGCCGGTGTCAAGGACCACCACCGTGTTCGGGTTCGCCTGCGCGACCGTCTCGATCAGCTGGTCCTGGTTCTGCGGCAGCTTGGAGCAACCCACCAGCGTGCAGTTCTGCGCGTTGCTGAGGTGGAGATCCGGGCGGTCGTTGCCCTCCGACTCCGCGTCGTTCGCGAACACGACCGCCACGTCGGCCGCCGTCGCCGCGGCGGCGGCATCCGCCATGGAGCTGCCGTCGGTGTAGGTGACCACGTCCGTGTCGGCGGTGCCTCGCTGCTGGATGCCCTGGAACGGGTTGACGACATCCGCCTTCGTTCCGGCCTCCGGGATGTGAGCGCTTCCACCGGTGTTGTAGGACAGCGCCGTGCCGTGCGGGCCGCCGGCGTCGCCGATCACGGCGATCCGCTTTCCCGTCCCCTGGATCGGGAGCACGCCGCCGCGATTCTTGAGCAGGACGGTGCCCTCCTCCGAGACCCTCCGCGCGAGCGCGATGTGGTCGGGCGTCTCGACGTTCGCCGAGTACGCCTGCGGCTCGGGCGCGTGCGGGTGCTCGAAGATGCCGAGCCGGAACATCGGTCGAAGGATTCGCAGCACCATGTCGTTCAGGCGTGAGACCGGCACCGCCCCGGACTGGACCGCCGACTTGAGCGCACTGCCGAAGTATCTGCCCGGCGCGACACCCATCTCCATGTCGAGGCCGGCCTTCGCGGCCTTGATGGTCGAGTGAGTGCCGCCCCAATCGGACATCACGAAGCCGTCGAACCGGAGCCGCTTCTTGAGGATGCCGGTGAGCATCGCCCGGTTCTCGCACGCGTAGATGCTGTGGATCCGGTTGTAGGAGCACATCACCGACCCGGCGTGGCCGTGGCGGACCGAGGCCTCGAACGCGGGTGTGTAGATCTCCCGAAGCGTGCGCTCGTCGACATCCGAGGAGACGGTCATCCGGTTCACCTCGTGGTTGTTGAGCGCGTAGTGCTTCACGGTGGCGATCACGGGGTTCTCCTGAATGCCCTGAATCTCGGCCACGGCAGTCTGACCCGTGAAGTAGGGGTCCTCCCCGAACGCCTCTGAGTTGCGGCCGTTCATCGGGAAGCGGGCGATGTTGATGTCCGGCGCGAGCTGGACGTTCACTCCCTTGTGCCATGCCTCGAAACCGAGCGCGCGACCGAACGCGCGCTGCAGCGACCGGTCCCAACTCGATGCCTGCGCGATCGCGGACGGGTACGCGGTCGTGTTGATCTCCTGGTCGCCCACACCCTGGCCGGCGTCGTTCAGCATCAGGTCGGGAATGCACAGCCGCGGGTTCGGGGGGATGTAGCCCGCCACGCCGTAGTGAGTCCAGATCGGGTCCGGCTGGTGGACCATCGCGATCTTGTCGTCGAGCGTCATCGCCCGAACCACCTCGCGGGCACGTTCGGCCGGCGACTTCGACGTGTTCAGCCACGGGCAGCTCGCCGCACGCGCCGGGGAGCTAACCGAAGCGAGCGCGGCCCCGGCGACCACCGTCAGGCAGACGCCGACCAGCACGATCCTCCCGCGTGACAGCACAGCCGTCACGCTCGCCAGCGTACCTGGGGCGCCGGGGGCCCGCGCTAGGGCCGCGCGCGGGCCGCGATCGCCTCGACCACCTGCGCGTAGGAGCCGCGGTTGGGCAGCGGGACCAGGGCGTGCACCGAGATCGCGCCCTGTGCGGAGAACTCGCCGGTCTCGACCGGCTCGCTCCACTTCGACGGGTCGCTGCCCTGCTCCGCGGTGAGCTCCTTCGCGGCGTCACGCGCGGCGCGGCGGAAGAGAGCGTTCCGGTGCCGCAGCCAGGGGTACCGCGTGTGGCCGTGCAGCGCTGCCGCCAGCACCTGCTCGCCGGCGTACTCGAACTTGTACGTCGGGGCGGCGAGGTTGTCGACAGAGCGCAGGTGGCCCATCGGCGAGTCGAGCCCCGCGTTCTCCGCCCAGTAGGTCCCGAGCAGCGGCTGCTCGGCGTCCCTCATCAGCTTCTCCACGAAGCGATCGAAGAAGACCACCGCCGGCGAGCGGTAGGTCATGGCCTTCTTGTCGATCTGGTTGCGCCTGCCGTTCCACCTGCGCAGGTAGCCGCGCATCTTCACGAGCTGCGGGTTCTTTGTCTTCTTCAGCGCCCTGCGGAGCCCTGGGAGGAACACCCGCGCCCGGTTGTCGATGAACGCCACGT
>VAWV01000285.1 GCA_005883295.1 Actinomycetota bacterium | reverse complement strand
CGCCCGCCGCAAAGCGTCGCCTCGCGGGCGCTCGCGCATTCCGCGCCTAGAATCGCGGGGTCAACCGAGCTCCGGGGGAAACCTGAATGGAAGTAGGAACCGCCGCCGTACCCGCGCGCGAGGCCGGGACCGCGACACCGACCGTCGCGGCCCAGATCGCGGCTGACGTCCAGAAGCACGCGGGGAAGCCCGCTCTTCGTCACAAGGTCGGCGACGACTGGCGCGACATCTCATACGACGAGCTCGGCCAGGCCGTGCGCGAGATCGCGCTCGGGCTCGTGGACATCGGCATCGAGCCCCGCGACCGGGCGGCCATCCTGAGCCACACCCGTCCGGAGTGGACCTTCGCGAACTTCGGAATCCTCACGGCCGGGGCGACCTCCGTCTCGATCTACCAGACCAACTCGCCCGAGGAGTGCCACTACGTGCTCGACCACTCCGAGGCCCGGGCGGTCTTCGTGGAGGACGGCGAGCAGCTGGCGAAGATCCGCGCGATCGAGAAGGACCTGCCGGCGCTCGATCACGTGATCGTGATGGCCCCGGAGCCGGGGCTCGAGCTCGGCGACGCGATCACCCTGGCAGAGCTGCGCGAGCGCGGCAGCCGCCGCGACCCCGCCGAGTGGAAGCAGCGTATCGACGGAGTGTCACCCGACGACCCGTGCGTGTTCATCTACACCTCCGGCACCACCGGGCCGCCCAAGGGCTGCGTGCTCACCCACGGCAACTACGTCGCGATCCGCGACATGATCTTCGAGGAGGGCGTGCTCGAAGAGAACGAGCTGGCCTACCTCTTCCTCCCGCTGGCCCACTCCTTCGCCCTCCTCATCCAGTTCCTCGTGATCGACCTGGGCGCGACCCTCGCGTACTGGGAGAAGGACCCGCAGAAGATCATCGCCAACCTGATGGAGGTCAAGCCGACCTACTTCCCGTCGGTCCCGCGGATCTTCGAGAAGCTCTACACGATGGCGATGGCGAACGCCCCGGATCCGGACCAGCTCCGCAAGGCCGTGGAGGTCGGTATCGCGGTCCGCCAGGCGCAGGAGCGCGGCGAGGAGGTCCCCGCCGAGCTGCGGGCGGCCTTCGACCAGGCCGAGGAGAGCCTGTACAAGAACGTCCGGGCACTGTTCGGCGGACGGATGCGCTACTGCGCCAGCGGGGCCGCTCCCATTGGCAAGGAGATCCTCGAGTTCTTCTACGCCTGCGGGGTCCCGGTTCTCGAGGGCTGGGGCATGACCGAGACATCGACGGCGGCCACCGTCAACCGGCCGGACGACTTCCGGCTCGGCTCGGTCGGGAAGCCGCTCAGCGGCGTCGAGGTGAAGATCGCGGAGGATGGCGAGGTCCTTCTACGCGGCCCGAACATCTTCCGGGAGTACTGGCGCAACCCGGAGGCCACCCGCGAGGCGCTGGCCGACGGCTGGCTCCACACGGGCGACGTCGGCCGGCTCGACGAGGACGGCTTCCTCTACATCACGGGCCGGAAGAAGGACATCATCATCACCGCGGGCGGCAAGAACATCACCCCCGCGAACCTGGAGAACGACATCAAGCAGTCACGCTGGGTGTCCCAGTGCGTGGTGGTCGGCGACCGCCGCCCCTACCTGGTCGCGCTGATCACGCTCGATCCCGAGGAGGTCCCGGCATTCGCGCAGGAGCATGGGCTCGACCCCGACGACGTTCCCGGGTCCGAGCAGATGCGCGCCGAGATCCAGAAGGTCGTCGACGAGACGAACGCCAAGGTCGGGCGCGTGGAGCAGATCAAGAGGTTCGCGATCCTGCCCGAGGACCTCTCCCAGGCGACCGGCGAGCTCACTCCCACGCTCAAGGTGAAGCGGAACGTGGTGGTCGAGAAGTTCGCCGCCGTCATCGAGGAACTTTACCGGCGGTAACCTCGACCCCCTCCGGATAGACTCGGACGCGGTGGCGAGCAACGACCCCACGGACACCGGCGGCCTCTTCATCGGCCGCCGCCCCGGCACCGCGCCCATCCGCTACCGGCCGCGGCCCGTGCCCGCTGGGCCCGCGCGCCAGAACGCCGACAAGGGCCTGGCCGCCCTCCTCCTCAGCATCGAGGCCACGATGTGCGTCTCGGTCTGGGGTCCGCAGCCAATCGGCTGGCTGTGGGTCGGCTCCCACGTGAAGTACTGGACCGGCTCGATCACGGTGGGGATCGTCGCCGCGTTCTCGGGCATGCTCCTCACGCTGTTCGTGACGCTCGCCATCGCCAAGCGCGTGGACCACGCGTGGAAGCTCGTCAGGCGGGCCGCCGGCTTCCACCAGGAGCGGGGCGCGCTCGAGCGGATCTTCGTGATCAGCCTGATCATCGTGGGGACGGCGTTCGCGTTCTGGTTCTTCGTCATCGCCGGCCCGGGGCCGGAGCTCGCTCCGCGGCAGTAGCCGCCGCCTGGGCGCCGCCGGCCGCATGGGTCTACTCGACTACTACCGGCAGTTCGACGACATCGACCAGGAGTCGGTGAACCGCGTCCTGCGAGAGCGGCGGCGGCGCGAGCGCGAGCTGGCGCTGGCCGAGGTTCCCACGATCGACCTATCGGGCACCGAGTGGCCCGACTTCCCCCACTCCGAGATCATGAACGCCGCGATCTACGCGGCGCGCGGAAGCGTGAACAGCTATCCCGACCGCCACGCCACGCGATTACGCCGCCTGCTTGGCGAGCGCCACAGCGTGGAGCCGGAGCAGGTGGTCGTCGGCAACGGAGCCACCGAGCTCCTCCAGGCGGCCGCGCTCGTGCTGCTGGCCGCGGGCGACGAGCTGGTCACGCCGTGGCCGTCGTACCCGCTCTACCCGCTCATGGCCCAGCGTGCCGGTGCCCGACCGGTGCCTGTGGACCTGGCCGCGGACAGGGTCGACTTCGACGCCCTGCGGGCCGCCGTGACCGACCGCACGCGGGTGGTGGTCCTCTGCAACCCCAACGACCCGACCGGCACGCACGCGCCGGCGGAGCGCATCGCCGCGTTCGCCGGCTCGCTGCCAGAGAACGTGCACCTGCTCGTCGACGAGGCGTACGTGGAGTTCCAGGACGTGGAGCCGCGCGACTCGGTGCTCCGGCTGGTGGACGCGTTCCAGCGCCTGATGGTCTTCCGGACGTTCTCGAAGATCTACGGCCTCTCGGGCCTCCGCGCGGGCTACGCCGTCGCCTCCCCGACGGCTGCCTCGCTCCTCGGCTCGATCGCGCCTGCCCTCGGCATCAACGTGCTCACCCAGGCCGGCGTGACGTACGCGCTGGAGATGGGCGACCGTGAGATCGAGCGCCGCCGCGAGCTCGTCGTGTCGCAGCGCAAGCGGGTGCTTCGCGAGCTGCACGAGCTGCCGGTGGACGCGCCGGAGTCGGAGGCCAACTTCGTGTGGCTGCGGGCCGCCGGGCTCACCGGCGCCCAGCTCGCCGCCGGGATGGAGCAGGCCCGGGTGATCGTCGCGCCCGGCGGACCGCTCGGAGCCGACGACCACGCGCGCGCGTCGATCCGGGGGACAGCGGCCACGGACCGCCTGCTGCGGGCGATCCGCGAGGCGACGGGGACGAACGGGCGGTAGGACCGCCCTAGGCGTCCTCTGACTGCCTGAGCAGCGCGCCGGTGGTCTGCTCGAGGATCCGGCGCCAGGCGCGGGTGCGCTCCTTCTCCCGCTCGAAGTGGCGGATCACCTTGCGCACGCGGGTGGCGGAGATCTCGATGCCGTGCTTGGCGCAGACGGACCGCAGACGGTCGTAGTCCTTGGCCAGCTGGAGGGTGACCGACTCGAATCCGTGGCGGGCGATCTCGACCCGCCGGTTGAAGTTCATGATGTTGGTGTCGAACATCAGCTCGTCGTTCGGGTCGGGCTCGATGAGCACGATGTCCACACCGGGGTACTTGTCCTGCCAGTGGGAGACCGCCTCGTGCAGCCGCTGGTGGGCGAGCAGCTTGAAGGCCTGGTAGCCGACCTGCGGGAAGCCCATGTCGGCCACGCGGCGAACGCGGCTGCCGAGCATGGTCGGGATCATCTTCTGGAAGTCGTTCACGTAGGGCACCAGCGGGTTGACCACGATCACGAACTTCGCGCCGTGCTCGACCGCCAGGTCCACGTTCGTCGTCGAGCGGAGGCCGCCGTCCACCAGCTGCCGGCCCTTGATCTCCACCGGCCGGTAGACCATCGGCAGCGCGGTGGAGGCCGCCGCTGCCTGGGAGATCGGGATGTCCTCCCAGCCGTCGGTGCCGAAGACGATCCGCTCGCAGGTGTCCAGGTCCGTGGCCGTCAGGTAGAGCTCGTTCTCGAGCAGCCGGAAGTCGTTGGTGCGGTCGGGATCGCCCAGGACCTCGCCGAGGTAGCGCTCGATCCCGGAGCCGTCGTAGAGCCCCGGCGGCAGCCCCTCCGCGAGGCCCAGCAGGATGTCCATCAGCGACGTCTGGCCGACGTGTGTGACCGTGCGCAGCGGCATCAGGGCGAGGCTCTTGGCCAGCTCCGAGTAGCTCGGCTGCAGGACCGTGCCCATGTTGATGTCGCGGAACGGGGTCGGCACCTGCTGGTTGACCACCCGCATCATCTCCTCGGGCGTCACGCCGTTCGCGACCAGGCTGGCCACAAAGGACCCCGCGCTCGTGCCGACGTAGACGTCGAACTCGTTGACCGTGCGGTTGACGGCGAGCAAGTCGAGCGCCCGGAGGGCCCCGATCTCGTAGACACCGCCGGTGACTCCGCCGCCGCCGAGGACCAGCGCGGTCCGCGACCGCCGAGTCCGCCGGCGAGCCGGCTTCGAGCCCTGCGGCTGCCCCTTGCGGGGCTTCTCGAGCTTTACGACCGTCCCCATGGCCAGTGATCCAGTATGGCAGCGGGTCCGGCCCCGGGGCCGCTACTTGGAGCAAATGAAAGGGTTAGAAGGCCCCTAAATGCGCATTCGACGGCCCCTCACAGCCGCGCTGGCGGCCGCGGCGACCCTCCCGGCCGCGGCCACCGCCAGCCCCGAGTCGGACCTGGGGAACTCGCTGTCCCGGGACATGCGGGCCGCCGGCCGCGACTCGGGCGCCGTGGTCCGCGACCAGACGACCGGGAAGCGCCTGTTCGCCTGGAACGCCGGCACGGCGCGGATCCTGGCCTCGAACACCAAGCTCTTCACGCTCGGCGCGACGCTGGCGCGGCGCGGCCCTCGCGGCACGATCGCCACGCGGGTAATGGCGGCCCATGCGCTCCGCTCGAACGGCGTCGTGAAGGGGAACCTCTACCTGGTGGGCGGCGGCGACCCGGCCTTCGGGAGCCAGAGCTTCGTGGACGCCCACTACGGCGGCGGGAACGCGACCGTGGAGCGCCTGGCGAGCAAGCTCCACGCGGCCGGGCTGCGCGCCGTACAGGGGCACGTGGTCGGCGACGAGTCGCTCTTCGACTCCCTGCGCGGCGGGCCGTCGAGCGGCTATCGCGCGTCACGCGACGACGAGGGGCCGCTCACCGCGCTCGTCTACAACCACGGGCTCACGGCGAGCGGCTACTTCCAGACGGACCCGCCCTCGTATGCCGCGGACCGGCTGACGGACGCGCTACGGCGGCTTGGGATATCGGTGGGCCAGTCAGCCACCAGCGGCCGGACGCACTCGGGAGCCGCCGAGCTCGCGCGCGTGAAGTCGCTTCCCATGAATCGCATAGCCGAGCTCACGGGCAAGCCGTCGGACAACTACTTCGCCGAGATCCTGGCCAAGGGCATCGGGGGCGGCACGACCAGCGGCGGAGCGCGTGCGATCGTCCGCTTCGCCAAGCAGCGCGGCGCCAAGGTCACCCTCCACGACGGATCCGGGCTCTCCCACGACAACAAGGCCAACCCGCGCGACATCGTTCGCTACCTGCTCGACGAGCGGTCGGAGCCGGAGTCCAAGGCGCTCTTCGGCGCCCTGCCGATCGCGGGCGTCGACGGCACGCTGGCGCACCGCATGACGTCGGGCTACGCCCACCGCAACTGCCGCGCGAAGACCGGGACCCTGACGGGGGTGAGCGCGCTGTCGGGCTACTGCCGGTCGCGCTCGAACCACGTCCTGTTCTTCTCGATCCTGATGAACGGGCAGAGCTCGGACAGCCACGCCCACTCGCTCCAGGACGACATGGCGCAGCACATGGCGGGCTACAACGGCTAGTTGGCCGGCCCGCGCTCGAGCAGCTCGAGCAGCCGCTCCTTGTCGATCACGTCCACGCCGAGCTGCTCGGCCCTGGCGAGCTTCGAGCCGGGCTCCGACCCGGCCACCACGTAGGTCGTCCGCTTCGAGACCGAGCCGGTCACCTTCCCGCCGGCGGCCTCGATCATCTTGGCGGCCCGCTCCCGAGACAGGTCTGGCAGGGTCCCCGTGAGCACGAAGATCAGGCCCGCGAGCTTCCCGTCCGCCCCGGGCGGCGGGCCCTCGTCCTCCATCTTCAGCCCGTAGCCGCGCAGCCGCTCGATCAACTCACGGGTTCGTTTCTCGGCCAGCGTCTCCACGATCGTCCGCGCCAGCACGGGCCCGATGCCCTCCGTCTGCTCGATCTCCTCGGCCGACGCGGCCATCAGCGCGTCCATCGACCGGAACTGCGCCGCGAGCGCCCGCGCGTTCACGTACCCGATGCCGGGCACGCCGAGCGCGTATAGGACGCGGAAGAACGGGACCTCCCTGGAGCCCTCGATCGCCGCCAGGAGGTTGCGCGCCGAGACCTCCCCGAACCCGTCCAGGCCCACGAGCTTCTCCTCGGTCAGCTCGTAGATGTCCGCCACGCCCGTGATCAGGCCGTCCTGGAGGAAGCGGTAGGCCTGCTTCTCGCCGAGCCCGTCGATGTCCATGGCGCCCTTCGAGACGAAGTGCTT
>VAWV01000284.1 GCA_005883295.1 Actinomycetota bacterium | reverse complement strand
ACCGGCGGAAGGAGCCGGACATCCCCGAGCGGCAGATCCCTCCCCCCTACTTGCCCATCCGGAAGCCCCCCGTGCCTCAGCATGGCATCGACCGTGCCAGGGCCGATGTCGGTGACACGATGGCCATCGAGCGCACCCACGCGGGAAGGCCCGCCCCCGACCTCGTAAGTGACGAATCTCGTCATTGGCGGCGGGACCCTACCCGTAAGCTGAATCCATGGCCAAGGAGCCGATCCCCACCGGTCGCATCAGGCGGACGGCCAAGATCGGCGGGCTGATCGGCGGGCAGGCCGCGCGGGCGGCGTTCACCCGGGCATTCAACGTGGCTCGCTCGCGCGACGCCCGGCTCGAGGCCATCGACCGCCGGTACGTCGAGGCCGCTGCCCAGATGGTCGAGGTGCTCGGGAGCATGAAGGGCGCGGCGATGAAGGTCGGGCAGGTGATCTCGTTCCTCGACATCAGCGCGATCCCGCCCGAGTACCGCGACGTCGTCCAGGAGGCGCTCGCGCAGCTGCGCGACGCCGCCCCGGTCGTGCCCTTCAAGGACATGCGCAAGGTGATCGAGACCGACCTCGAGCAGCCGATCGGCGAGGCCTTCGCCGAGCTCGACGAGGAGGCCGTCGCGGCAGCCTCGATCGGCCAGGTCTACCGCGCTCGCCTCCACGACGGCCGTGACGTGGCCGTCAAGGTCCAGTACCCGGGCGCCGAGGAGGCGGTCCGCGCGGACATGCAGAACCTCGGGCTCCTGCTGCGGGCCGCGAAGACGATCGCGCCCGGCCTCGACGGGAAGGCGGTGGCGGCGGAGATCCGCGAGCGGATACTCGACGAGTGCGACTACGAGGCCGAGGCGATCGCGCACCGGGGGTTCGCGCGCGAGTGGCGCGGGCATCCGTTCGTGTACGTGCCGGACGTCGTCACGACGCTCTCCCGCAGGCGGGTGATCGTGACCGAGTGGGTCGACGGTCGCCGCTTCGACGACGTCAAGCGGCTCCCAGCCCCCGAACGCAACCGCTTCGGCGAGATCCTCTACCGCTTCTTCGTCGGCTCCCTATACCGGCACGGCCACTTCTCGGCGGATCCGCACCCCGGCAACTACATGCTGATGGACGACGGCCGGGTGGCCTTCATCGACTTCGGGATGAACAAGAAGCTCTCGCGCCAGCGCGTCGAGCGCGAGGTGCGGTGGCTGCGCGCGGTGATCGAGCGCGACGCCTACCGCCTTCGCGAGCAGCTCGCCGCGCTCGGGTACTTCGACCCGGACGACGCGCTGGTCACCGGCGAGCGCCTCCTCGACCACGCGTGGGCCATCGGCTGGTGGTGGCTCGAGGACCACGGCGATGTGACCATCGACCGCGATCTGATTGCAAGGCTCATGACCGACGCGGCCGACCCGCGCTCGGAGTACTGGGACCTGATGCGCCGCGAGACGATCCCCGCCGACACGGTCTTCGCCCAGCGCATGGTTGGACTCACGTTTGCCGTGATCGGCCAGCTGCAGGCGACCGCCAACTGGCACCGCATCGCGCGGGAATACGTCTACGGCGACGCGCCAGCCACTCAGCTGGGCGAGGCCGAGGCGTCGTTCTGGCCCGTGCCCAGGGCGGCGTGAGCCCGCGCCCCGCGGCCGGAACCAGGGCGGCGCCCACGCTCGATGTGGAGCGCGGCACCCGCCACCTGCGCCGGAAGGACCCGGTCATGCGCGAGCTGATCAAGCGGCTTGGGCCGCTCGACCTGGAGGCGCGGCGCCGCGGCCGGCCGGCGGACGCATACGGTGCGCTCATGCGGTCGATAGTCGGTCAGCAGCTGTCCACCAGGGCGGCGCGGACGATCTACGAGCGTATGACCCAGCTGTGGGACGGCCGGACGCCCACCCCGCAGCAGCTACTAGATGTCGACCCGGACGCCATCCGCGCGGCCGGCCTGTCGCGCCCGAAGATCGCCTACCTGCGGAGCCTCGCGGAGCACGTGCTCTCGGGCGAGCTGGAGATCGACCGGTTCCACCAGCTCCCCGACGACGAGATCGTTGAAGAGCTGACGGCCGTGAAGGGACTCGGCCAGTGGACGGCGGACATGTTCCTCATGTTCCATCTGAGCCGGCCCGACGTGCTGCCGGTCGGCGACCTAGGCCTCCGCCGCGC
>VAWV01000149.1 GCA_005883295.1 Actinomycetota bacterium | reverse complement strand
CACGAAGTCGTCCTGCACCGGGAGGGACCCGTTCTGGCGGGTGAAGGTGGTGGTCGTCTTCCCGGTGCCGGACAGCCCGACGATCAGGCCCACCTTGTCGCCCGAGTCGGTGGGGATCACCTTGCACCCGGCGTGCAGCGGCAGCCCGCCCCGGTCATAGACGAGCTTGTTCCACATGCGCAGCCCGCCCTTCTTCGACTCGCCGAAGTAGTCGGAATGGCACACGCGGGTGACGCCCCGCTCGAGGTCGACGCTGATCACACGGTCGTGCGGATACCCCTCAATGGCGAAGTTGGGCGTGTAGATGACGATGAGCTCCGGCTCGAAGCCGTCGCGGTCGTCCACGTCGAAGTAGAGCTGGTGCTGCATGCCCGCGACGTTCGCGTTGGACTCCTCGATGTAGAGGCGGGCCGGGGTGCGGAAGTCGGGGTCGTTGCCGATGTAGCCGTCGACGACCACCATGTCGCGCCCCGCGATGTACTCGTCCTGGAGGCGTGCGACGCGGTCGCCCTCCTCGCGCGAGATGGCCTGCTGGGAGCTCTGTTCCGGGTCATCCAGGACCAGGAACGTGCAGGCCTTGGAGCGGGCCAGGACCTCGGTCTGGACGTTGAGGTTCCCGTAGCGGGTCTCGCGCGCGTTCGGCATCTTGGCGGCAAGCTGCTTGAGCTCCGCGGCCGTGGGGTTGACACGCACGGACTTGGCGTCCGGCAACGGGGTCATCTGCTTCGCCATCTGGGTCGGCTCAACTCCTCGGTCGTGAACGGGAAGGGAGCTAGGGTACCTGCCCCGGGGGCCACGAGCCAGCACTCGTAAACTGGAATCGAGGTGCACCGCCGCGTCGGATGGATCCGCCCAGTGCTCCGCTTCGTGGCCTCCGTGCTGATCACGAGCGGGATCCTGATGCTGGCCGACGCCGGGCTGACGCTGGCCTGGCAGGAGCCGGTCTCAGCCTTCTTCGCCGCCCGGGAGCAGGGGCGGCTCGCGCACAAGCTGGACGTGGAGGCCGCCGGAGTCGTGGCCCGGGACAAGCTGCTCGTCGCGTCCATCCGCGACGTGAAGCGGCGCCTCGCCCGTCTTGGCGCGATCGAGCGCAAACGCGCCAGGGCCGGCGACCCGATCGGACGGATCAAGCTGCCCACACTCGGCCGGCACTACGTGGTGGTGCAGGGCACGGACACCGACACGCTCCGCAAGGGCCCTGGCCACTACCCGAGCACGGTCTTCCCCGGCGAGCCGGGCACGGTGGCGATCGCGGGCCATCGCACCACCTACGGCGCGCCCTTCCGCACGATCGACCAGCTGAAGGCGGGCCAGCACATCGTCCTCGCCATGCCCTACGGCACGTTCAGCTACGCGGTGGAGCGGACGCAGATCGTCTCGCCGGACGCCTTCTGGATCACCCACCGCGTGCCGGGCGAGGACCGGCTCGTGCTGAGCGCGTGCCATCCGCTCTACAGCGCGTCGCACCGGATCGTGGTGTTCGCCCGGCTGATCGCCGAGGTGCCGTAGGCGCCTGCCGTCCTACGGCGACGGCGCGCGCAGCGGCGTCGCCACGCCGCCCTTGACCGACGACTGGTCGCGCGACTCGATCAGCGTGATCAGCACCACCAGCAACACGATCGACAGGGCCAGGACCGCCAGCCAGTAGAGGATCCGCAACGCCCAGCGCTGCCAGGGCCTCATCGAATGATCTCCCGGCCGCGGGCCAGCAGCGCCGCGTTGATCGCACCGAGGTCGACCCGCCGGCCGCTCCGGGCCAGCCGCAGGGCGTGCGCCGTGATCGGCGAGCGCGGCTCGAGCGCCGCGGCGCGCTCGAGCACCCGCAGCCCTTCCGGCCGCTGCCCCCCGTCGTACAGGATCGCGCCGAGCTCGAGATGCACGTACGGCTCGTTCGGCTCGCGCTCGAGCGCCTGGCGGAAGTAGCGCTCGGCCGCGAGCGGGCGGTGAAGCGCGAGTGCGATGCGGGCGGCGATCACCTTGGGCCGGGGGCTTAGCGGATTCAGCGACGCGGCGGAGTCCAGGTCGTCGAACGCCGTCCGCGCGTCGTGCGGATAGATCGCCGTCGCGCGGTTCACAAGGCGCTCCGCCAGCGCCGGCGCACCGAAGCTCGCGCCAACGAGCAGCGTCCCCGCGACCGCCGCCGCCACGGCCCTGCGCCCGGTGGCCACCGGGCGACGCGCGCGCAGCCCACCGCGGGGAGCCAGCCCCGCGGCGATCCCGAGGAGCGCGAACGCGGCGGTGCCGAGAGCCGGAAGCTCCCAGAACCAATCGGCCGACCCGTGCACCAGCCAGTAGATGAAGGCCCCGAGCCCAGCGGCTGCGGCAGCAGCACCCGGGCCGGCCCGGCCACGGATCGCCCGCCGCGCCGCCCCGAGCGCGGCCGCGAAGGCGGTCACCAGCAGCGCGGCCCCGACGAGTCCGGTCTGCGAGAGCGTCCTGAGCTCGAGGCTGTGGGGGTAGCGCGGCTGCTCGGTGCTTCGCGCCGCGCGCAGATACGCCTCGCGGAAGTTGTCGGTCCCGATCCCATTCAGCGGTGCGCCCGTGAAGCCATCCCAGGCCACGCGCCAGAAGTCGTAGCGGTTCGAGCCGAGGCGGTCGAGCCGGGACGTCCCGCCCTCCGGGTTGCCCTTCGTCCGGAACTGCTTCCAGGCGTGCGAGATGTCGCGCCCGGGGCTCCCGCGCTCGACCATGTAGACGCCGGCCCCCGCCACGAGCGCGATCGCCGCCGCGGCGAGCATGCCCGCGCCGACGCGGCGCGCGGTGATCCGCCTCACGCGCCGGCGGCGATCGAGCACCGCCGCCAGCGCCGCGATTGCCGCCGCGCCCACGGCGGCACCGAAGATCCAGTTCGCCGTGTCGTCGAGCGCGGTCGCGAGCGCCGCGCCGCGCTTGTCGTAGACGTTCAGAACCGCCGGCACGGCCACCGCAATGCCTCCCACGACGAGCAACAGCGTGAGCGCCGTGCGTACGCGCCCGGGCGAGAGGGCGATGAACAGCGCAGCGACGAGCGGCAGCGCGAACAGCCATCCCCGGCTCTGCCCGAGCAGCGCCATCGAACCGAGCACCACCGCCCCGGCGATGAACACGCTGCGGAGCTCGGGCGGGCATTCACGTCGCGACCCGAGCAGCACGCAGGGCCAGAACGCCGTCGACCACATCGCGGCATTGCCGCTCGGATAGGCGATCGGCGTGGCCAGGCGGCCGTCGATGAAGTAGTGCGTCGGGTTGGCCGTCCAGGCGATCTTCACGAGCTCCACCACGGCGAGTCCGGCAACGGCCAGCGCGAAGACGCCGATCAGGGCCGCCGCCGAGCGTCCGCGCATCGGCCACAGGGCGAAGGTCGTGAACAGGACCGCGTAGAGCGCCGCGCGGTTCGCGCCGTCCCACGCATCGCCCTGCTGGTCGGCCCAGGCGATCGACAGGTAGCTCCAGGCCGCGTACGCCGCGAGCGCGAGGCACGCCAGAACCACCCCCCGATCCGGACGGCGACCGGCCGGCACCCACATGAGCGCCATGGCCGCGAGCACGAGCACGTACAGCGCCGCCGGGTACCAATCGCCGGCGAAATAACCACCCCCGGACGCCGACACGACGAAGACGGCGGCGAGGCCAAGGGCCGCGAGCGGAACGATCGGATTCACTGCGAGGAGGCGCGGCGGCGAGCTCACGCGCGGCGGTTGCCCCGCTTCTTGGACGAGGTTGAGCATGTTGCGTGAGCCCCTGGGTCTGGGTAGTATCAGGCTACCCGGAGGGGGACGCGCTCTATGCGCGGCCACGCATCCAGGATGGACCCGGGGGGAAGAGGCTCACGGCAAGGAGGCCGTACAACCGATGGTAGGGAGACCCAATATGCGACCGAGGGGAATCGTTGTCGCGCTGGTCATCTTCGTCGCGCTACTGGTGACCGCTCCTGTCGCGCTCGCGGCCAACGCTACTGAGGACGCCTACTGCGAGGGATGCAGTGCGTTGCACCAGAAGCAGGTCCCGTTCACGGGGCTGGACGTGGCGCTTGTGGTGGCCGCAGGCGGCGCGCTGATCGCGGCCGGCTTCGGGATACGACGCCTCGGGCGGTCCGACACGGCCTGACGACCGCGGCCTAGCCTGCCAACGAGGGACGCCGTGGCATCAGCCGCCGAGAACGGCTGCGGCCTTGTGCCAGTGCGCACGCCCGGTCGGGCGCACGACGATCCGCCACGTACCGCTGCGGAACACGCCGCCATGAAGGCGAAGGCGGAAGTGGCCATGGCGGCCGACGGCGAACCGCCAGCGGTAGCTCGCGCGCCGCTCGAAGCGGCCCGTCCTCGCATCCTGGCGGAACACGAGCAGCTTCGCCACGGCCCGGCGGGGCGCTCGGCCCGTAATGACGATCGTGCTGTCGCGGCGAGCGACGTGCACGACCGCGTGCCGCCGGCGCAGGACGTGGCGCGGCGGCAGGCTCGCCGGCGTGACGCTCGGCGGCGGGGTGGCGGGCGGTGGGCTGGCCGAGCTGCCGTCCTGGAGCTCATGCGCGATCTCGCGGAAGGCCGCGAAGGCCGGCTTAGGGGAGTCGTCCTGGCTCAGCAGCCCGTAGTTGCCCACCCGGTCGTCCGGCGCGCTCGAGGTGTTCTTCAGGTTGAACCAGATCCCCACCGGCACGTAGCTCCAGGTGCGCATCTTGCGAAACGCGCGCTTCAGGTACGTGGCCTGGGTGCTCCTGTCGACGCAGTTCTGCCAGTGGACCGGTCCGCGCACGTTGCATGTGCTCCAGCCGAACTCCGTCAGCCAGATGGGCTTGGCGTCGCCGTAGCGGCGCATCACGTCGCGGACCGCGGGGACGCCAAGGACGAGGCTATAGCGCGGCGAGTCCACCGCGGTGTCGAGCGGCGATCGGTCGTCGCTGTACGGGTGGATCGACCACGCGTCGAAGTAGCCCTTGACCCCGTGGCGGTAGAGGGCGTCGGTGAACTCGAAGTCCGAGTCCGAGAGCGAGCCGGCCACGATGATCGGGCGCGGGTCGGCGGCCTTGGCCGCGGGGTAGGCGGCCCTGACCATCTTCGCGTACTCGCCCACCGGGTCGTCCGTGTGGAAGAAGTAGTCCTGGTTGGGCTCGTTCCAGATCTCCCACGAGTAGACCTGGTCGCCGTAGCGCTTTACGACGAAGGCGAGCGCGTCGGCGTAGTCGGACATGCGGCGGGGCGCGTAGTTCTGCACGTCGCGGTCCCACCAGGCGCCCTGGCAGCCCTGCTTGAGCGAGCCCGGCGCGGTGGACGCCCAGCACGGGGTCTCGGCGAAGAGGAGCAGCAGCTTGATGCCGCGGGCGTTCGCTCCCTGCACGAGGTGGTCGAGGCGGCCGAGGTACCAGGAGTCGTGCTGGCCCTTCGCGTCCGGCTCGATGCTCGCCCAGCCCACGTCCACGCGCGTGATCCCGGCGCCGAGCTGCTTCATCCGGTCGAGCTGCCGGTCCATCTCGGCGTTCGACACGTTCGCCCACAGCACGTGGCTCTGCACCCCGGCCAGATGCGGCGCCGCACCCGCACTCGCGGGGAATGCCAGCGCCAGCGCCGTGCCGCACGTCGCGAGGAGCGAGGCGAGAAGTGAGAGGCGACGGAACGGCTGTCGACGCCCGGCAGGGCGGCTCATCGGTAATCCTCCGGTGCGGGCCCGCGCCAATCGAATGGCGGCAGGGCGTTTTGCAAGATTTCTTTCGGCGGCGCGCGGGGGCCGTTGAGCAGCCGGGCAGCGCATCGAACAAACGTCCAGGGCGGAGGCGCGCGTGCGTGCGGTAGCCACGGAGCTGCGCGGCGTGCCCCCCACCTTGCGGGCCACTCCGGGCGCGCGAGTGCTGGAGGTGCTGCAGCCGCAGGACGGCGGCGTCGCCGCGCACGTGCTCCAGCTCGCCACCGGGCTCCGCCGGCGGGGCTGGGACGTGGAGGTGGCCACACCGGCCACGAGCGAGGTGGCGGGCCCGCTCGCTGCCGCGGGGGTGCCCGTGCACGACCTTCCGCTGGTCCGTGAGCCGAGCCCGTCCGACCTGACCGCGATCCGCGCCCTGCGATCGCTCGACGCCGGCGGCCGCTACGCGCTCGTCCACGCTCACAGCTCCAAGGCGGGCGCCCTCGTGCGGGCGGCGCTGCCGGACCGAAGGCGGCTCCTCTACACGCCCCACTGCTTCGCGTTCGCCGCGCGCTTCGGAGGGCCGCAACAACTCGTATACAGGGCGATCGAGCAGGCGGTGCTGCACCGCACCGGCGCGCTCGTAGCGGTCTGCGAGTGGGAGCGGCGACAGGCTGAGCGGCTGTGGGGGGCGCGCAAGCTCGTGCGCCGGATCGAGTACGGCGTCGAGGCCTGCGATGGCGTGGCTCCGGATCGCGAGCTCCTCGCGTTCAAGGGCGACCGGGCGCTCGCGGGGATGGTCTCCGTCCTCCGCGCGCAGAAGGACCCGCTGTTCGCGGTCCGGGCGATGGCCCGTCTCGCCGCGCGCGGCCGCCCCGCGGGACGGCTCGCGATCGTGGGCAACGGCCCGCTGGAGGCGGCGGTAAGGGATGAGATCGCGCGACTCGGCGTGGGCGAGCACGTGCGCTGGTTCCCGTATCGGGGCGCGGTCGGCCCCTACCTGGCGGCGCTCGACGCGTTCGTCCTGCCCTCGGCGTGGGAGGCGCTGCCCCTTTCCCTGCTCGAGGCGATGAGCTGCGGCCTCCCGGTGGTCGCGACGGGTGTCGGCGGGACCCCCGAAGCGGTCGACGACCGCGTGACCGGCCGGATCGTCCCGCACGGCGACACGCGCGCGCTCGCCGGCGCGCTGTGGGCGGTGCTGTCGGACCGGGTGCTCCGGGACCAGCTCGGCCAGGCCGGCCTCCGGGCCTACCACGCCCGCTTCAGGCTCGACCGGATGGTCGACGAAACCGAGTCGCTCTACCGCGAGCTGCTCGGCGGCGCCGTAGCACCGCTGCCCGCTGCCGCGACGGCCGCGGCGGCCGCGGCCGCCCGCAACGGCCGCCTACGCGTAACGTAGCCCCGCTTGCCGGACGCCCCGCCGCGCTTCTCGCTCGTGATCGCCACCCGCGGGCGGCCGAAGGTGCTGGGCGAGACCCTGGCGAGCGCCGCGCGCTGCGATCCGAGGCCGTCCGAGGTGATAGTGGTCGACGGCGACGGGTCGGGCTCCGCCGAGCCCGTTGCCCGCGCCGCGGGCGCCCGCTACCGGCGAAGCGCTCCGGGCCTGACGGTGCAGCGGAACGCCGGACTCGACCTGGCCCAGGGCGACGTGGTGGTGTTCGTGGACGACGACACCGAGCTCCATCCCCGGCTGTTCGCGGCGCTTGCCGACGCCTACCGCGACCCGGATGTCCTCGGTGTAACCGGCCCCGTGGTGGATCGCGACCTCCGGCGCTTCGGCAACATGCGCTCGCGCTGGCGGCGGCTGTTGCCGGGCGGGGGCCGGGAGGGCTCGCTGACCCGCTACGGCTACCCGCGCCGGGTGCAGGACGAGACACGCGAGCGCGACGTGGAATACATGCTCGGGGGCCTGATGACCGCGCGGCGCGACGCCGCGCTGCAGGTCCGATTCGACGAGCGCCTCGCAGACTACGGCCTGCTTGAGGACGAGGATTTCTCCTACCGGCTCTCGCGGCTCGGCCGGATCAGGTTCGCTCCGTCGGCGTCGGTCGTGCACCGGAACGTCGGCGCCGCGCGCAAGCGCGAGCGCGAGTTCAACCGGATGGTGGTGGTCAACCGGGCGTACCTGTTCCGGAAGAACTTCCGCCGCACGCCGCTCGCGCGATTTCAGTTCGCGTTGCTGGTCGCCGTGCTCCTCGTCCATCGCGCGCTGAACGGCGAGTGGTCGGGGGTTCGGGGGCTCCTGGAGGGATCGGTGGAGGCGTGGCGCGCTCGCCCGTAGCGGGTCCGGTTCCGGTCACGTTCGTGATCTCGCACGCCCTGAGCGGCGGCTCCGAGCGCTACCTGGAACTGCTGCTCGACCACCTGGCGCCCGCGTGGGTGCACGGCGTCGTATCGCTGCAGGACGGCCCGTTCGTCCCGCGGCTCCGCGCGAGCGGGTTCGAGGTGGAGGTGGTGGAGACCGGCCCCCGGCTCTCGATGCTGGCCTCCGCCCTGCGGGTGCGCCGCCTGATCAACCGCGACCCGCCCGCGGTGATCCACGCGAACGGCGTGAAGGCCGCGCTCGTCGCGGCGCTGGCCCGGCCGCGCGCGCCCGTGCTGTGGGTGAAGCACGACTTCTCCTGGGACGGCCCGCTCGCGGCACTCGTGGCGAGGCGCTGCGCCCGGGTGGTGGGGGTGAGCGCGGCGGTGACCGAGACGTTCCGCGCCGGCCTTCGCGAGCGCGTACGGGTGGTGCACAACGGGATACCGTCGATCGAGCGTGACCGTTCGATGGGCCGCGATGCGGTCGAGACCCTGATCGGCGGCGGCGGGCCGGTGGTGATCCTGGTCGGGCGCATCCACCCGGCCAAAGGCCAGATCGAGCTCGTGGAGGCCGCTCCCCGGATACTCGAGCGGCGCCCGGACACGCGGTTCCTGCTCCTCGGCAGCGAGGATCCGTACCAGCCCGGCTACGCCCGGCGGGTGCGCGAGCGGATCGCGGAGCTCGGCCTGACCCGCACCGTCCTGACCCGCGCCCACCAACCCGACGCGCCCGGCGTAATGGCGGGCTGTGAGGTGGCGGTCATGCCCAGCGTCCCGGACGAGCGGGGGATGGGCCGCGAGGGGTTTGGGCTCGTCGGCCTCGAGGCGATGGCCGGCGCTCGCGGACGCCATCGCCGGCCTGCTCGGCGACTCGGGCCGCCGGGAGCGGATGGCCGATTGCGGGCGCACACTCGCCCGCGAGCGCTTCACCATCGAATCTACCGTCGCCGGGATGCGCGACTGCTACGTGGAGGTCGCGTCGAGCGGCGGGTGAGCGGGCGGCGCCGAGCGCCACAGCACGACCGCGCACGCGGCCAGCACGAACGTGACCGCCGCCACCGTGTTCGAGCTGATCGTGTAGTCGACCATCCCCTGCAGCGCGAGTCCGGTGAAGGCGGCGGCTACGGCCGTCGCCAGCCCGCGTTCGAGCCCAGTCAGGCGGCGGCAGGCGCCTACGAGCACGCGCGCGAGTGCGACCGCCACCCAGACCAGCGCGGCGAGGCCCAGCAGGCCCGTCTCGGCGGCGATCGTGAGCGGGATGTTGTGCGCGTGCTGATAGCTGCCGCCGAGGTCCTCCGCGTACAGCCCGTAGCGCACCGACGCCTCCGGGTACTGGTTCTCCCCGATCCCGAAGAAGGGGTGCGCCGCGATCATCTGCGGCGTTGTCCGCCAGATCGCGAAGCGCGGGTCGCCGCCCGATGCCGCGTAGCTCACCGACTGGACCCTGCCGGCCACGACCGAGGTCTGCTGCACCTCACCGGAGAGGGTCGCGGCCGAGGTGACCTGGAAGGCGATCACCACGAGCAGCGCGCCCACCGCCGCGTAGCGGAACGGCCGCCAGGTGAGCATCACGAGCAGTGCGCCGGCCGCGGCGAGGAAGCCTCCGCGGGAGAGCGACAGCGCAAGGCCGGCCAGGATCAGCATGAATGCGGCGCCTCCCACGAAGCGCAGCGCGAGGTTGCGCCCCAGCGCGAACGCCGCCGCCGCCGGGAGGCCGAGGGCTTCGAAGGTGGCGAGGATGTTGGGGTCGTCGAACGAGCCGCCGGGCCGGCCCGAGGCGATGGCGCCGACGCCGATGAGCTGCTCCGGCTTGCCCCCCGGGGAGATCGCCGCCTTCGCGCCCACCACCGCCGCGGAGACCGCCAGCGCGAGCAAGATGGTGCGCACCGTCTCGGGGCGCCCGTCGTCCACCACCATCTGGTAGACGAGGAAGAACGCCGTCCACATCACGAGCGTCTTCACTACCGGGAACGGGTGGAGGGCGATCACGATCCCGGGGACGATCGCGAGCAGCAGGGCCACGTAGGGCTTGCCGAGCGGCGAGGCCACCGCGGGCCAGGCGCCCGAGAGGATCCGCCTGGCCGCCCACGCGACTCCGCTCAGCACGAACAGTCCCTCGGGGAGCGACAACCCCGCCCCCAGAAGATCGATCGTGTAGATCTTGAAGGGCACGAGCAGGATCGCCAGGTAGAGGACTCGGACCGGCGCCGTCGCCGCCAGTGCGGCGATCCCCGCGGCGGCCACCGCCGCCAGCGGAACGACCGGCCGCGACCCGTAGGCGACCGCTGCCGTGAGTGCTCCACCCGCCGCCGCCGTCGCGCCCAGCGCCCACGGCAGGAGCCTGGCGTCCAGCCGCATCACCGTGGCGCCTGCCTTCGCATCCACTGCCACGGCCGGCGCGGCGCGGGCGGATCGGGCGGATCGGGCACGCCCCTTCCCGAAATGACCGCGCGCGGCGCCTCGTCGGTGAACCACGTGGCCTGACCCGCGATCCCGGGCAGCTCGCCGTCGAGCCGCTCGAACCCCCAGCGCAGCTCGGCGCGGCGCACGTCGTCGTCGTGCGCGTCCGAGGACACGTTGTGCACGAGCCGGTTGCGGAACATGTGGACGGTGAACTCCCGCACCCGGCGCCCGAACTGACCCGCCATCGAGCCGGCGTTCACCGAGCACACCACGCCGCGCTCCGTGAGCCGGGCCAGGCGGTCGCGGTCCGTCTCGAACATCGCGCAGCGCTCCGGGTGGGCGAGCATCGTGCGGAAGCCACGGAGGTCGAGGTCGAAGAGGACCTCCTCGAGGAACGGCGCAGCGCCGGCGTACGGCGTCTCGACGAGCAGGTAAGGGCCCGCGCCGAGGCTCAGCGCGCGCAGCGCGTCCGGCTCGAGCGCGGCCAGGCGGGTGAGGGCGATCTCGCCGCCGGGCACCACCGCGAGCGGCACGTCGCTGCGGGAGAGGGCCAGGTTCAGCTCCCCCACCCTGCGGCCCACGTCGAGCGGATCGAGGTCGTACTCGAACGAGATGTGCGGAGTGGCGATCATCACGGTGATTCCATCGGCCGCGGCGGTCCTGGCCATAGCGATGGCGGTCTCCATGTCAGGCGCCCCGTCGTCGACGCCGGGGAGGATGTGGGAGTGGAGATCGACGGACACGGCGCGGTCAAGCGTAATCTTCGAATCGCTCCGGGGCGGCGGCTGAAAGCGCTCTGCAAAGGCTCATGGGCGCAAAAGCCCCGCCGATAACATCCGCCGCGATGAAGGCCGACGCCCCCATGTTGGTCCTCTGGCGGCGAAAGTGGATCGTGATCGGGGTGTTCCTCGCCTTCGCGGTCAGCGCCGCGGTGGTCTCGAAGCTGCTCGACAAGGTCTACTCGACCGACAGCACGCTGATCG
>VAWV01000148.1 GCA_005883295.1 Actinomycetota bacterium | reverse complement strand
AGCGAGCGCAGTCGGGCGACCCCAAGAACCCCATGACCCAGGAGATCCCGGACTTCCCCTACGCCCGCTACGCCGAGCTGCTGGGGCTCGAGGGGATCAGGGTGGATTCGCCCGACGCCGTGGGACCGGCCTGGGACCGGGCACTGTCGGCGGACCGTCCCGTGGTGCTCGAGGCGCGCACCGATCCGGAGGTCCCGCCGCTCCCGCCGCACATCACGCTCGAGCAGGCCAAGGCCTTCGCGGCCGCGCTCCGCAAGGGCGACCCGAACGTGCGCGGGCTGATCCGCCAGACGATCCGGGACAAGATCGAGGAGCTCGTCCCCTCGCGGTGAGCTGATGACGCTCGCCGTCGCGGCTCGCGGATCGGAGGTCGGGGTCGAGCGGCTCGACGTGGCCGCGTACGAGATCCCGACCGACAGACCGGAATCCGACGGGACGCTCGAGTGGGACTCCACGACGATGGTCGTGGTCGAGACCCACGGCGGTGGCGCGACCGGGCTCGGCTACACCTACGGCGACCTCGCGGTTGGGACGCTCGTGGAGTCCAAGCTCGCCGGGGTCGTGGAGGGCCGCGACGCGATGGCGGTGCCCGCGGCGTGGGAGGCGATGGTCGAGTCGATACGCAATCTCGGCCGGCCGGGGATCTGCTCGATGGCAATCGCCGCCGTGGACGTCGCGCTGTGGGACCTGAAGGCGCGGATCCTCGACGTCCCGCTGGCGGCGCTCCTCGGCGCCACACGCGAGGAGGTGCCGATCTACGGCAGCGGCGGGTTCACGTCCTATTCGCCCGAGGAGCTCGCCGAGCAGCTCGCCGGCTGGGTGGAGCGTGGGATCCGGCGGGTGAAGATGAAGGTGGGGCGCGAGCCAGAGCAGGACCCGTCACGGGTGACGCTCGCCCGGGACGCCATCGGCTCGGTGGCGGAGCTGTTCGTGGACGCGAACGGCGCCTACTCGCGCAAGCAGGCGCTGGAGCTCGCCGAGCGGTTCGCCGAGCAGCGCGTGACCTGGTTCGAGGAGCCGGTCTCGTCGGACGACCTCGATGGGCTACGGCTGATTCGCGACCGCGCGCCGGCCGGCATGGCGATCGCCGCGGGCGAGTACGGCTACGACCTCCCGTACTTCGAGCGGATGCTCGAGGCGGGCGCCGTGGACGTGCTCCAGGCCGACGTGACCCGCTGCGGAGGGATCACCGAGCTGATGCGCGTGGGTGCGCTCTGCCGTGCGCGCTCGCTGCGCCTGTCCGGACACACCGCGCCGGCGCTCCACGTTCACCCGTTGTGCGCCGCCCCGCAGCTCGAGCACCTCGAGTACTTCCACGACCACGCGCGCATCGAGTCGATGCTGCTCGACGGCGTGCCCGAGCCCGACGGCGGGACACTGCGGCCCGACCTCGACCGCCCCGGCCACGGGCTCGAGCTGAAGCACGCAGACGCTGAGAGGTACGCGGCGTGAGGCTCGATCGCGCGCTCGCGAACCTCCGCCGCGGCCGCGTGCAGCGGACCCTCTCGGCGCTCACGGCCGCGAGCGCGCCGCCGCTCGCGTTCGAGATCTACCTCGAGCACTACAAGGGGTCATTCGGCGACAAGTGGGAGTGGGTCCCCATAGCGCTAACCCCTCCCCTCGTGGCGGCCGGCATCGCAGGCACATTGTCCGAGCGCGCCGCGCGCACGGTGCTGCCCGCCACCTCGGCGCTCTTCACGGCCTGCGGGGTGATCGGCACCTACCTGCACCTGCGGGGGATCGCCCGCCGACCGGGCGGCTTCCGAGACGAGGCCTTCTACAACATGATCATGGGCCCGCCGCCGCTCGCGCCGGGGTCGCTGGCGCTGGTGGGCGGGATGGGCCTCGTGGCTCCGCTGATGAAGCGGGAGCGGTAGTAGATGACTCCTCCCACGACGCCGCAGGGGCGCGGGCGCTATCCCGGCTACGACGTGCTCGACCAGGTGGACCATTGGGACGAGGCCACGCGCAGGGTCGTGCTCGCGCGGCTCGATCCGCCGCCGATCCGGTTCTTCGACGAGGACGAGGCGCGCACGCTTGCCGCGTTCTGCGACACCGTCATGGCGCAGGACTCGGAGCCGCGCATCGACGTCCTCGCGTTCGTCGACGAGAAGCTCCACGAGGGCAGGCTCGACGGCTTCCGGTACCACGACCTGCCCGACGACCGCGACGTCTGGCGGATCGTGGCGCGGGGGCTCGACGAGGCGGCCCGAGCCCGCGACTTTTCGACCTTCGCCGACGCCCTGCCAGCCGAGCGCCGCGCCATCTGTGGAGACTTCGCGGCCGGGAAGCTCGAGGGCGGGGCGTGGGAAGAGCTCAACGTGTCGCGCGCGTGGGAGGTGGTGATGCGCGCCGTGGTCCAGGGGTTCTACTCGCACCCCTGGGCGTGGAACGAGATGGGTTTCGGCGGGCCCGCGTACCCCCGCGGCTACGCGGCCTTGGGCGCCGGGCACAAGGAGCACTGGGAGGGCGACGAGGCGTCGTGACCGCGACGCTCACGCGGTTCCTCAAGGGCGCGGTGCGCCCGCCCGAGAACGACTCTGCGTTCCTGCTCGACGTGCACCGCCGCGCGGTGCCGGGGCGCGACCGGATGCGCCGCTACGACGACTCCGACGAGGTGGACCTCGTGATCGTGGGCTGCGGGGCGGGTGGCGGCGTGCTCGCGCAGCGGCTTGCCCGCCGCGGCTGGCGAATCGTGGTGATCGAGCGTGGGCCGTTCTGGGACCCGGACGAGGACTGGGTCTCGGACGAGGCCGGCTCGCACGGCCTCTACTGGACGGACAACCGCATCATCGGCGGCGAGGACCCGGTCGAGCTCGGGAAGAACAACTCGGGCTGGGGCGTGGGCGGCTCGATGGTTCACTTCGCCGGCTACACGCCGCGCTTCCACCCGTCGGACTTCGAAGTGCACGCGAGGGACGGCGTGGGCGCGGACTGGCCGATCTCCTACTGGGACCTGAAGCCGCACTTCGAGCGCGTGGAGCGCGAGCTGCCCGTGGCCGGCGAGTTCTGGCCGTGGGGCGACCCACACGGGTACCCGCACGGCCCGCACCCGCTCGGCGGCGGCGCCGAGCTCGCCGCGAAGGGCGCCATGAAGTGCGGGATCACAATGAAGGTCGGCCCCGTGGCGATCGTGAACGGCACGTTCGGGAACCGGCCGCACTGCATCTACCGCGGCTTCTGCCTCGAGGGCTGCAAGGTGAACGCGAAGGCCTCGCCGCTCGTGACCCACGTCCCCGACGCGCTCGAGCACGGGGTGGAGATCCGCGCCGACTCGATGGCCTCACGCGTGGAGACCGACGGGTCCGGTCGCTGCACGGGCGTCGCCTACATCCACGACGGGGCCGAGCGCCTGCAGCGCGCGGCCGCGGTTGCGGTCGCGGGCTACTCGATCGAGACGCCGCGGCTGCTCTTGAGCTCGGCGACTCCCGATCACCCCCACGGGCTGGGCAACGACGAGGACCAGGTCGGCCGCTACGTGATGGTCCAGGGCGCGCCGCAAGTGGCGGCACGCTTCCCCGAGCTCGCGCGCATGTACAAGGCGCCGCCGCCCGAGATCTCGTCGGAGGACTTCTACGAGACCGACGAGCGGCGGGGCTTCGTCCGCGGCTTCAGCATCCAGACGGTCGCGCCGCTGCCCATCGAGTGGGCACAGCACGCGCTGGCTGACGGCCACTGGGGCGAGGCGATGCGCGAGTACGGACGCGACTACAACCACTGGAGCACGCTGGGCGTCCTGTGCGAGCTGCTGCCGCACGCCGACAACCGGGTGACTCTGGCGGACGAGACCGACCGGTTCGGTCTGTCCGTGGCCCGCCTGGACTACAGCCAGTCCGGCAACGACCGCGCGAACATCGCGTTCGCCAAGGACAAGCTGCACGAGGTCTGGGAGGAGGCGGGCGCCGAGGAGACCCTCACGATCGACCGCTACGCGCACCTGGTCGGGGGCTGCCGGATGGGGTTCTCGGCGGAGGACAGCGTGGTCGACTCCGACCACCGCGTCTGGGGCGTCCCGAACCTGTTCATCGCCGACGGCAGCGTGATGCCCACCCAGAGCGCGGCGAACCCCGCGCTCGCGATCATGGCGCTGGCGTCGCGGCTGGCCGATCGGATGGAGCGGATCGGGGCGGGGGCGGAGACGCGATCGCCGGTGGGGACCAGCTCGCTGTCGTGAGCGGAGCCGAGGGATAATCCGCGCAGTGGCAGGGCGGCTCCGGCTACTGGTGCCGATCGTGTGCTCGACCGCGTTCGCGGGCTGCGGAGGCGGCCAGTCCCCCCTGTCGCCGAAGAGCAAGCCCGCGCACGACATCTCCACGCTCTGGTGGTGGATGCTCGCCGTCGCCTCGGTGGTCTTCCTGGGCGCGGTCTTCATGATCACGATCGCCTGGCTGCGGCGGAAGCGGGAGGGGCTTCCCTACCTGGGCCGCCGCGAGAACGTGGCGAACGGGCTGGTGGTGGTGTTCGGCCTGCTGGTCCCGGTCGCGGTGCTCGGGGTGGTGTTCGTGATCGCGAACCTGGTGGTGACCAAGGACACCGACGCACCGGCAGCCGGGTCGACCGCCATGTCGATACACGTGATCGGCCACCAGTGGTTCTGGGAGGTCCGCTACCAGGGAACCCCCGCCGTGACGGCCAACGAGATCCACATCCCGGTGCGGACCCGCGTGGACGTGGCCGTGAACACCGCCGACGTGATCCACAGCTTCTGGGTGCCGGAGCTGAACCGGAAGATCGACATGATCCCCGGACAGACGGGGCGCATCCTGCTCTATGCGGACAGGCCCGGCCAGTACCGCGGGCAGTGCGCCGAGTTCTGCGGCGTCCAGCACGCGCACATGGCGATGAAGGTGATCGCGGAGCCGGCCGCCACTTTCAGGGGCTGGCTTGCGAACCAGTCGCGCCCGGCGCGCGCGCCGACGACGCCCGCCCAGCGCCTGGGCCGGCAGACGTTCCTGACGACCGCCTGCTCGGACTGCCACACGCTGCGCGGCACGGCGGCGCGCGGGGTGATCGGGCCGGACCTGACCCATCTCATGAGCCGGAGCACGCTCGCCGCGCTCACCATCCCCAACCGCCCGGACGAGCTCGCCCGCTGGATCCTCGACCCCCAGCACGTGAAGCCGGGCAACAAGATGCCCGGGCTCAAGCTCGACGCGGCCGAGACCCGGAACCTCGTCGACTTCCTGGAGTCGCTCAAGTAGCCATGGCCACCGTCGCGAGCCCAGAGGCAGCCCGGCGCGTCCAGCGGCTCGAGCGGGTGTGGCGGGAGCGGCCCGGGCTGCTGGGCTGGCTCACCACCTGCGACCACAAGCGGATCGGGATCCTCTATCTGTTCACGTCGCTCGCGTTCTTCGCGGCGGGCGGCGTGGAGGCGCTGCTCGTGCGCACCCAGCTCATCCGGCCGGACAACGGCCTGCTCGGCCCCGAGAAGTTCGACCAGATGATGACCACGCACGGGGTCACGATGATCTTCCTGTTCGTGATCCCGATCTCGATCGGGGCGTTCGGGAACTACCTCGTTCCGCTGATGATCGGCTCGCGCGACATGGCGTTCCCGCGCATGAACGCCCTGTCGTACTGGCTGTTCCTCGCCTCCGGGATCTTCATCTACACGGGGCTGTTCCTGGGGCACGGCCCCAACGCCGGCTGGTTCGACTACGTGCCGCTCGGATCGAAGCAGTACGACCCCGGGCCGAACGTCGACTTCTACGCCCTCGGGCTGATCTTCAACGGGGTCTCGAGCACGGCCGCGGCGATCAACTTCATCGTCACGATCTTCAAGCTCCGCGCGCCGGGCATGTCGCTCAACCGCATGCCGCTGTTCTGCTACGCGTTCCTGGCGGTCTCGTTCGCGCTGATCTTCGCGCTACCGCCGCTGAACGTGGCGCTCGGGTTCCTGGAGCTCGACCGGCGCCTCGGGTTCCACTTCTTCGATGTAGCCCACGGCGGCGACGCGCTCATGTGGCAGCACCTGTTCTGGATCTTCGGGCACCCCGAGGTCTACATCATCATCCTGCCCGCGTTCGGGATCGCCACCTCGATCATTCCCACGTTCACGCGGCGGAAGATGGTGGCGTTCCCGCTGGTGGCGCTCGCCGAGATCCTCGTGGCGTTCATCGGCTTCGGCGTGTGGGTCCACCACATGTTCGCCACCGGGCTGTCGTCGATCACGCTCGTCTACTTCGCCGCGGCCAGCCTGATCATCGTCGTTCCCAGCGGGATCCAGCTGTTCGCGTGGATCACCACGCTCAACACCGGCCGGCCCGAGTTCAAGACGCCGCTGCTGTTCATCTGCGGGTTCATCATCTTCTTCCTGCTCGGCGGGCTGTCGGGGGTGATGTTCGCCGCCATCCCCTTCGACCAGCAGCTCACCGACACCTACTTCGTGGTGGCGCACTTCCACTTCGTGATCTTCGGCGCCGCGGTCTTCCCGATCCTGGGCGGCCTCTACTACTGGTTCCCGAAGGTCACGGGGCGGATGTACCACGAGCGCACCGGGCAGCTGAGCTTCTGGCTCGCGTTCACCGGCACCGCGCTCACCTTCTTCCCGATGCACATCGTCGGGCTGCTCGGCATGCCGCGACGCGTGTACACGTACCCCGGCGGCATGGGCTGGTCGGACTACAACCTCTTGGAGTCGATCGGCGCCTACGTCCTCGCGTCCGGTCTCTTCCTGATCGTGGCGAACCTGCTGGTGAGCGCATTCCGCGGCGTGCGGGTGGGCCCCGACCCCTGGGGCGGCGCCACGCTCGAGTGGGCCACGAGCTCGCCGCCACCCGACTACAACTTCCCCGTCATCCCCAAGGTCACGAGCGCGTACGCGATGTGGGATCGCGAGGACCGGGAGGAGGACGCCCGCAAGCTGACCCGCGGCGACCTGGTCCTGGAGCGCGGGCACGAGACGCCGGCGTCCACCGTGCTCGACGCGGACTGGGACGAGATCCTCGAGATGCCCTCCGACTCGCCGTGGCCGATCACGCTGGCGGCCGCGGCCGCGGGGGTGTTCGCGTTTCTGCTCCTCGGGCACTGGCTGGTCGCCGGGGTGTTCGGAGGCCTCTGCCTCGCCGTGCTCGCGGCCTGGCACCGGCAGGAGCCGCAGCTGGCATGACCGACACGACCCGCACCGCCGCTGCGAGCCGGCGCAGCCTCCCCAACGGCGTCTGGGGGATCGCGCTGTTCATCGCCACGGAGGCGACGCTGTTCGGCTCCCTCATCGCGTCCTACTTCTACCTGCGCTTCAAGCACGCGGGCTGGCCCCTCGGCGGGATCGAGCCGCCCAAGCCGGCGCTGCCGCTCGCGATCACGGGCGCGCTCGTGCTCGCCATCGTCCCGATGTTCCTCGCGAGCGCCGCGGCGCGCCGTGGAAGCGTGGGAGCGACCGCCCGGTTCGTGATCGCCGCGCTGGTCGTCCAGGCCGGCTACCTGGTCGTGCAGATCGTGCTGTTCGCCGACGACCTCTCCAAGTTCAAACCGACGACCAACGCGTATGGGTCCGTGTACTTCACGCTGCTCGGCGTGGACCACTTCCACGTGCTCATCGGCATCCTGCTGAGTCTCTGGCTGCTGTCCCGCCTAGCCACCGGGCTTACGAACTACCGCGTCGTGGCAACGCGGGTGATCTCCTGGTACTGGTACTTCGCGAGCACGGTGGCGGTGGCCGTGACGCTCACCCAACTCTCGTCGTCGCTGTGAGCGAGCGGGTCCTCGTCTGGTTCGGGGTGCTCGGCCCTCCGGCGGCGTGGGTCACGCAGTTCCTGCTGGGCTACGGGGTCACCCAGGCGCAGTGCAATCCGTCGGGGGCGCGCTGGGGCGTCCCGATCCACACCTGGACGATCGCCGCCACCGCCGCCGGGGCGACCGTCGCGGTTCTCGGCTGGCTCGCCGCGGCCGCGGCGTTCCGCGCCACCCGCGATGCCTCGAGCGCCCCGCCGCGCGGACGCGTGCACTTCCTCTCGGTCGTCGCCCTGACCACCAGCCCGCTGTTCCTGCTGGTGATCGTCTGGAGCGGGGTGGGCGCGCTCGTGCTCCAGGAGTGCCACCAGGCGTGAGCCGGCGCCTTCTTCTCGGGATCGTCGTGGCGGCCCTCGCGCTTGCCGCGGTGGCGATCGCGCAGCCGCCCGGCGGGGTGGTGCGGCCCGAGAACGAGGGGTCGCTCCGGCCGCTCGAGCTCGGCGCGCAGCTCTTCGCCGCCAACTGCGCAAGCTGCCACGGCCCCCGCGGCCAGGGCGTCTACCCGCCGCCGTTCCAGCACGGCGCGAGCGGGATCAAGGGCGCGGGGCCCAGCCTGCTCGGTGTCGGCGCGCTGGCCGTGGACTTCTACGTGCGCACGGGGTACATGCCGCTGGGCGATCCCACTC
>VAWV01000147.1 GCA_005883295.1 Actinomycetota bacterium | reverse complement strand
CTGAACGACAACCGGATCAAGATCTACCCCGCGGGCCGCAACGACATCAGGACCGGTCAGATCGACCGCCGGGTGCTCGCCGTCCTCGAGTTCCTTGCCGAGTCCGGACTGAGCCCCACCGTCAGCTGCCTGAAGTCGGGCCACAGCGAGCTCACTTCGTCCGGCAACGTGTCCGAGCACGCCTCGGGGAACGCGGTCGACGTCTCCGCCATCAACGGCACCCCGATCACCGGCCATCAGGACCGGGGCGGCATCGCGGAGCAGACGGTCCGGAGGCTCATGACGCTCCAGGGCACGATGCGGCCGCACCAGATCATCTCGCTGCTGTCGCTGGGCGGGAACACGCTGGCGATGGCCGACCACTACAACCACATCCACGTCGGCTTCCGACCGCTCTTCGGCAAGAACAAGAAGACCGGGAAGGAAACGTCGATCATCCTCAGCCCGGGCCAGTGGACCGACCTCATCGGCCGCCTGCGGCAGATCCAGAACCCGGTCGTGCCGACCGGCCCCTCTCGCTACGCGCTTCCGATCGGCCATGGCAATTAGGAGGCGGGGCGCGGTGGAAGCAGGCGTCAAGGAGAAGCGCCGTTGGCTGATTGAGTTCGGGCTGATCAGCCTGGTCCCGATCGTCATCCTCGGGCTCTTCCTCGGCCAGGCGATCCGCTCGCACGCGAGCGGGCGCGTGATCGCGGCCACGCGCGACCAGTCGCAGCTCGTGGGCAACCTCGCCTTCCGCCGGGTGCTCCACTCGGGGCGCGATCTCGCGCGGGGGATCGGACCGGATCAGGAGGCTGCGCTCGACCGGGCGCTCGCAAGCGCCCGGCAGGGCACCGACCTCGCGCGCGCGATCCTTCGCGACCGGGCCGGCACCATCGTCTACGCCGACAACCACGAGCTGATCGGCTCCAGGGGCCGTGCTCCGGCCGAGGCGGAGGCCGCGCTGAACGGTGGGTCGATCTCCAAGGTCGGCGACCTGAGCCGGGATGCATCGGCGCAGGACTCGGCGCTCGGTCGTGTCCTCGACGTGTTCGTCCCGATGCGGCTCGGCGGCTCGCGCTCGGCGATCGTCGGCTCGCTCGAACGCTCGTCGGGGTCGTGGCCGGCGCGTCGCAGCGCCTTCGCCGCCAGGCGGCGGAGAAGGAGGAGCAGGCGCTGTCCGACGGGCTCACCGGCCTGCCAAACCGGACCATGTTCCAGAACCTCCTCGAGCGCGCGATGACCGGAATCGGGCGCCGGAACAAGATGGGCGTGATCATGCTCATGGACCTCGACCGCTTCAAGGACGTCAACGACACGCTCGGCCACCACAACGGCGACCTCCTGCTTCAGCGGATCGGGTCGCGGCTGCAGAGCGTCCTCCGTGACACGGAGAGCGTCGCGCGCCTCGGTGGCGACGAGTTCGCCATCCTGCTGCCCGAGGTCCCCGATCGGCAGTCGGTGGTCCCGGTCGTCCGCCGCGTGCTCAAGGTGCTCGAGGAGCCGGTGGTGGTCGGCGGCCTGGCACTGCAGTGCGAGGGCTCGATCGGCATCGCGCTCTTCCCCGACCACGGCACGACCGTCGAGTCCGTGATGCGGGCCGCCGACGTGGCGATGTACATGGCCAAGGAGAACCGCTCGGGTTACGAGTTCTACGACGCGCGCCGGCACGAGCACCGCCACGACGCCGGCCGCCTTGCGCTGATCAGCGAGCTGCGGCGCGCGATGGACGAGACCGAGCTGGTCCTCTACTACCAGCCCAAGATCTGCCTGAACACGGGTCGCGCGCTGGGTGTGGAGGCGCTCGCCCGCTGGCACCATCCGGAGCGCGGCCTCCTCTCACCGGACGAGTTCATCCCGCTCGCCGAGCGCTCGAACCTGCTCCGGCCGATGACGCTCTACCTGCTCGACTCCGCTCTGCGGCAGTGCAACGCGTGGCGCTCGCACGGGATCGAGGTGAGCGTGGCCGTGAACCTGTCGATGCAGAACCTGATCGACCTGCGGCTTCCGAACGACCTGGCCCGCCTGGTGACCAGCTGGAGGCTGCCCCCGGGATCGCTCGAGCTCGAGATCACGGAGTCGACCATCATGGCCGACCATCGCCGCGCCATGACCATCCTCAGCCGTCTCAACAAGATGGGCGTGACGCTGACGGTCGACGACTTCGGGACGGGCTACTCATCGCTCGCCTATCTCCAGAGCCTCCCCGTGAGCTCGATCAAGATCGACAAGTCCTTCGTGCTCACGATGGCCGAGGACCCGAGCAACGCGACGATCGTCCAGTCGACGATCGACCTCGGCCACAACCTCGGGCTGAAGGTGGTCGCCGAGGGCGTGGAGAACGTCGACAGCTACAACAAGCTCGCGGAGCTCGGGTGCGACTACGCGCAGGGGTTCTTCCTGAGCCGGCCGCTCTCGCCCGAGAAGGCGACCCTGTGGCTGGAGGAGTTCACGGGCGTCGTACGGGAGGAAGAGCCCTCCGCCGCCGAGGAGCGCACCCTCGGCGAGTGGATGATCGAGGCGCCGCTCGAGGACACGCCGCTGGACGAGGCCCCGCTGGGCGAGGCTCCCGCCTGAGCCCCCGCGCCGGTCCTTAAGACACCTTTCAACTTATTTCCGTAGCCTGCGTCGGCCGGTCCGTGCGCGCAGCAGCTCCCATCGCTCCACGAGCGCAGCTCCTCTCACGCGTGCGCGTGGCACGGCCCGCGCTCGACGCCGAGGCCCTGCGGCAGGGCGTCGCGCTGATCGCCCTCTACACGTTCGTGGGCCTCGCGCTGGGCCTGGTCCTCGTGGTCGCGTCGCGCAGCACCCAGCTCTCACCCATCCTCGAGAAGGGGGGCTCGCCGAGGTGGCTCGCCTGGCCGTTCCACGAGATCGCGCCGCAGGTGCGGGTCCATCTCTGGAGGGTGGCGGGGCTCTTCACGAGCGTCGTGGCCGGGATGGGCGCCTGCTACCTGATCGTCCTGCGGCTCGCGCGCTCGCTGCCCACGCGACCCACGCTCGCGGCGATCGGCCTCCTCCACGTGATCTTCCTCCTCTCGCCGCCGTTCCTCCTCACGGACATCTTCAACTACATCAACTACGCGCGGCTCGGCGTGGTGCACGGACTCAACCCGTACACGCATTTCGCCGCACAGCGGCCGCTCGATCCCACATATCACCTGGCCACGTGGCATCACCTGCCCACGCCATACGGTCCGCTCTACACGCTGTTCACCTACGCGCTCGTGCCGCTGGGAGTGCACGCCGGGTACTGGGCGGTGAAGGCACTCACCATGGTCACCAGCCTGTCCTGCGTCTGGCTCGTGTGGCGCTGCGCGCGTGAGCTCGGCAAGCCGCCGCTGCCGGCGGTCGTCCTGGTGTGGCTCAACCCGCTGGTCGTGGTCTACGGGCTCGGCGGCTTCCACAACGACTTCTTCTGGCTCCTGCCGATGCTGGTGGGGGTGTGGCTCGTGCTGCGCGGGCGTAGCGTCGCAAGCGGTGCGCTCGCGGCGGTCACGCCGTTCGTAAAGCTGGCGGCCGGTGCCTCGGCGCCGTTCCTGCTGCTCGGAGCGCGCCGGCGCGGCGCGGCGATCGTTGCGGCGGCGATCACGGGCGCCGTCCTCCTCGCGGGGACGTTCGTCGCGTTCGGCACACGCTTCCCCGGATACCACGACCAGCTGTCGGTGGTCGTCGGCCCGTACAGCGTGCCGACGGACATCGCGAGCCTCTTCGGCGCGAGCGTGGGACCGGGCGTGCGGCACGTGACCAGCGCGATCATGATCGCGGTCCTCGTGTTCCTGCTGGTGCGCACCTGGCGCGGGGCTGACTGGATCTCGAGCGCGGGCTGGGCCGCCGCCGCCCTCGCCCTCGCCCAGTTCGAGCCGATGCCGTGGTACGTGGTGTGGTCGCTACCGTTCGCGGCGCTGGGCCGCAGCCGCGCGCTGCGTGCTGCTGTGCTCGTCCTGACCGTTGTGCTGTTCCTCCACGCGACTCCGCAGCAGAGCCTGCTGCTCACGCACGACCTGGGCATCCACGGAACGCCCCTCGACGCCGGGCGCGCCACCCGCGCGCTCCTCCACTGAGTCCGTGGCGGGACGGATCGTCGTCTTCGGAGCCACCGGGTACACCGGCCGGCTCGCCGTGGACGCGCTCGTGGGCCGGGGCGTGCGGCCCGTGCTCGCGGCGCGCAACGTCGAGCGCCTTCGTGCGCTGGGCGACGAGCTCGGAGGCCTGGAGATCGCCGTAGCCGACGTGTCGCGGCCGGAGTCGGTGCGCGCGCTCGTCGAGCCGGGGGATGTGCTGATCTCGACGGTGGGCCCGTTCGGCCGCTGGGGCGGTCCGGCGGCCGAGGCGGCGGTCACGGTGGGCGCGCACTACCTCGACTCGACCGGCGAGGCTCCCTTCATCCGGCGCATCTTCGAGGAGTACGGGCCGCGCGCTGAGAGCGCGCGGATCGGGATGGTCACCGCCTTCGGCTACGACTGGGTGCCGGGGAACCTGGCCGGCGCGCTCGTGCTGCGGGAGGCCGGCGACGCGGCGACCCGGGTTGAGATCGCCTACTTCATCACGGGCCGGGCCCGACCCAGCGGTGGAACGGCGGCGACGTTCGCCGCGGGAATGCTCGATCCCGCGTTCGCGTGGCGCGACGGGCGCATCCACACCGAGCGAGCTGCCAGGCGGGTCGCCTCCTTCGACGTGAACGGCAGGACCCGGCCCGGGATCTCGGTGGGCTCCTCGGAGCACTTCGCCCTGCCCCGCATGCACCGCGGGGTGAGCGAGGTCGACGTGTACCTGGGCTGGTTCGGACCGCTGTCGCGCCCGATGCAGGCGGTGTCGGCGGGTACCGCGATCGCGACGGCGATGCCGTGGGCGAGGCGCGGCCTCGACGCGCTGGTGTCACGCGCTGTGAGGGGGTCGACGGGCGGTCCGGACGCCGCCGAGCGCGCGCGCTCCGGATCGCACATCGTCGCCCGGGCGTACGCCGGGGACGGAACCATGCTCGCCGAGGTACGCGTGGCCGGAGGCAACGTCTACGACTTCAGCGGCGCGATCCTGGCGTGGGGCGCGCATACGGCGGCATCCGCCGGCCTCAAGGGCACGGGCGCGCTTGGACCGGTGGACGCCTTCGGGCTCGACGAGCTCGAGGCGGGCTGCCGCGAGGCCGGGATCGAGCGCGCCTAGCTCCCGCGGCGCAGCTCCTCGACCGTGCCGTCGGGGCGCCCCAGGAGGACCTCGTCGGCCACTCCGAGGAACAGCCCGTGCTCGACCACCCCGACGGTGGCTTTGATCGCGGCGGCGAGCTCGTGGAGATCGCCCTCCGCGGGAAGCTTGCAGTCGAGCAGGTGGTGGCCCTCGTCGGTCACCAGCGGGACGCCATCCACCGTCCGCAGCTCGGCCTCCGGGACGAGGTCGAGCACGCGGCGCCGCGTGCCCGGCCAGCCGAACCGCACCACCTCCACCGGGAGGGGGAACGATTGACCCAGCCGCTCCACCCGCTTGCGCGCCTCAGCCACCACCACGAAGCGCTCGGCCGCATACACCACGAGCTTCTCCCTCAGCAGGGCGGCGCCGCCGCCCTTGACGAGCCCCAGGTCGCCGTCCACCTCGTCGGCCCCGTCGATCGCGACATCCAGCACCCGCTCGCCGTTCAGCTCGATGGCGGCGAACCCGAGCTGGCGGCCGAGCTCCGCCGTCCTGTCCGAGGCGAACGCCGCGCGGACCGACGGGCCCTCCGGCCAGCGCTCGCGCGCGAGCTCCATGGTGCGCCATACGGCGCGCCCGGAGCCGAGGCCGATGGTCATCCCGGGCTCGATGCGCTCGAGCGCTGCGGTCGCCGCGGCCTCGCGGGACGGGTCGTTCTCGCTCACGGCGCCAGGATGCCACCCCGGTAGGGTCGGCGCCCTCATGACCGGAACCGATGCACTGGTGCACGTCGTCCGGCCGCCGACGGGCGATCCGGCCGGTGCGCTGGTCTTGCTGCACGGGCGGGGGACGAGCGAGTACGACCTGAGGCCGCTGCTCGAGGTGCTCGACCCGCACCGCCGGCTCCTCGGGGTCACCCCGCGCGCGCCGCTGACCCTGCCGCCGGGTGGAGCCCACTGGTACATCTCGCGCGGGATACCCGGCCCCGACCCGAAGACCTTCGACGAGTCGTTCGAGCTCGTGTCGGGCTGGCTCGACGCGCTTCTCGAGGAGAACGGCCTGGGCCACAGCCGGCTGATCCTCGGAGGCTTCTCCCAGGGCACGGTCATGAGCTACGCGCTTGGCCTTGGCGCGGGCCGGCCGCGGCCGCGGGCGATCATCGCCCTGAGCGGGTTCATGCCGGAGGTGCCGGGATTCGAGCTGGACCTCGCCGGCCTCGAGGGCTACCCCGTCGCGCTCGGTCACGGCACGTACGACCCCGTGATCCCGCTGGAGTGGGGGGAGCGTGCCCGTGATCGGCTGGTGGAGGCCGGTGCGGACGTCACCTGGCGCGAATCGCCGATGCCGCACGCTGTGGACCCGGACTACCTCGCCGAGCTGGCGGGCTGGATCACCGATGTGCTCGGGGACGCGGACGGCGCCTGATCAGGACGGCGACGGCCGCCAGCGCCGGTGCTGGTGGTGCTCCTCCTCGCGCAGCAGCTCGTCCACCTCGACCTTCAGCTCGCGCGGGAGGGTCCCGGCCGCGGCGGCGGCGCGCAGCGCGTCGCGGGCGTTGTGCCACTGGGCCTCGGCCGCGTCGCGGGCGAGCTTCGCGTCGCGCGCGCGTCGCAGCACCTCTGCGAACTCCGGGGCCTTGTGCGGGACGCTCACGGAGCGCGAGCTTACAAGCGCGTAGGGTGCAGGCGTGGCGCGGCTGCCGTACGCCGATCCCGATCGGGTCTCCGAGCCCGTCCGCGAGGCGCTCGCGGCGGTGCCGCCGCTCAACGTGTTCCGGATGACGGCCAACGCCGAGACGGCGTTCCGGCCGTGGCTCGCGTTCGGCGGCGCGCTGCTCTCGTCGCTCGAGCTCGATGCCCGCCTGCGCGAGCTCGTGATCCTCCACGTGGCGCGCCTCTCGGGCGCCGAGTACGAGCGGGTCCAGCACGTGCCGATCGCGCTGGCCGCTGGTGCGACCGAGCGGGAGCTCGCCGCCGTGGAGAGCGGCGACCTCGAATCCGACGCGCTGGGCGACGCGGAGCGCGCCGTGCTGCGCTTCACGACCGAGGTGGTACAGGACGTCCGCGCGTCGGACGATGCGCTCGCCGCGGTGGTCGAGGCGGGGTTCTCGCCTCGGGAGATCGTCGAGCTCGTGCTCGTGATCGGTCAGTACATGATGGTCGCCCGCGTGGCGGAGACGGCGGGCATCGAGCTCGACGAGCCGGCCGCCGTCAGCGAGTCGGCGGAGCGCGGCCGGCGCAGCTGATCCGCCCGCGGCCGCCATACGCGTTTCTCACGCGCCCGCCAGCGGGAATCACAAGCGGGGGAAGGTGCGCCGCACGACGCTCAAACAGAGGGTGGCCAGCGGGGCCGTGGTCGTGTCATGCGGGCTGCTCGCGGGACTCGCCCTGGCGCCGCCGGCCGCCGCCGCGCGGTACGGGGTCAGCGCGCCTCTTGAGTCCGCGGTCCGGATGTCCGACGGCACGACGCTCGCGGCGGACGTCTACCACCCGACCGACGCGCGAACCGGTCGGCCGGCGAGCGGGCGGTTCCCGGTGATTCTCTCCATGACCCCGTACGGGAAGCGCTCCTCGGTCACGACGGGGTCCTCCGGCGCGGGCCTCGGCGGCGACGGCTACTACCCCTACCTCATCGAGCACGGCTACCTGAACGTCGTCGTGGACGTGCGCGGCACGGGCGCTTCGGGTGGGAGCTTCGGGCTCTTCGACGCGCGCGAGCGGCGCGACGGCGTGGAGCTAGCCGGGTGGGCGGCCCGGCTGCCCCACTCGACGGGCCGCGTCGGGATGGCGGGCTGCTCCTACCTCGGCCTGAACCAGATCTTCACGGCGGGCGCCGCCGGTCGCGGTTCGCCGGTTCGCGCAATCGCCCCGTGTGCGGCGGGGATCGACCTCTACCGCGACCTGGCATTCAGCGGTGGAATCCCGAACGTCGAGTTCGCGGCCACGTGGCTGGCGCTGCGCGGCACGATGGTCGTTTCGGATCCAGGCGATGCCGCGGGGCCTCGCGGTCCGGTGAGCCGCGGCGAGCGGTTCGCGGGCCTCGACGCAGGGCTCTACACGGAGGTCTCGCTCGGCGGCGCTCGGGCCTTCGACAGTCGGTTCTGGCGTGAGCGGGCGCCGGCGACGTACCTCGCGCGGGTGGTGAGAAACCGGGTGCCGGCCCTGCTCCTGAGCGGCTGGTTCGACGTCTATCAGCGGGGCGTGGTGCTCGATTACGCGACGCTCCAGAACGCCTACGCCGCCATGCACCGCGCGTCCGGACGCCCCGCGCTGCTCGGCCCGATGGCGGCCGCCGTCCGCCCCACCGGCCGGTACCAGGCGGTGATCGGACCCTGGTTCCACAACTCAACGGGCTACGGCCAGCGCGTGCAGGACCTCCTCCTGCGGTGGTTCGACCGCTGGCTCAGGGGCGTCCGGAATGGCGTGGACCGCACCAGCAGACCGCTGCACGCGTTCGAGCTGCGCGGCGGGCGCTGGATCGACGCGGGCGCCTATCCGCTCCCGCCGGCGCGCGCGCACAGGCTGTGGCTCGGGGGCGGTCGGACGGGCACCGCGCCCGCGTCGCTGAACGACGGGAGCCTCGCGGCGCGCCGCGCGCACACCGGCGCGACCGACGCGATCGCCTGGACCAACGCCACGAGTCCCTGCAACCGCAACTCGGACCAGTGGAACACCGGGCTCGGGGCGTACGTGACCGGTGTGGCCGGCCTCCCGGGGAGCCCCTGCTGGACGGACGACAGCTCGAGCCAGGCCGGCGCCCTCACCTACACGAGCGCGCAGATGCACCGGGCGATGACGCTCGCGGGGCCGAGCGGCGTCTCGCTGCAGGTGCGCACCACTTCGCGCGACGCCGAGATCGCGGTCTCGATGGAGGACGTGGGGCCGGACGGGTCGTCGTATCCGCTTACAGGCGGTGCGCTGCTGGGCTCGAATCGCACGCTCGACGTCCGGCGGTCCTGGCGCGGCCCTGGCGGCGGGCTGATCCTTCCCTACCACCCGTACACGCGCGCCGCGCGGCGCGACCTGGTGCCGGGCAGGTGGGCGCGGCTCGACGTGGAGGTGCTGCCCACCTTCGCGCGGATCGGGCCCGGCCACAGATTGCGGGTGACCGTCGCCACGGGCGCGACGCATCTCCAGCCGAGCGTGGTGCAGCTCGGCGGGCTCGCCGGCGGGCGCTACGAGGTGGATCGTGCGGGCTCGTACGTCCAGCTCCCGCTCGCCGACCCGCACGCCCTCGCGACGAGCCCGGTCGCCTGGTGAGAGATGCGAGAGCTCGAGTTCGGCATCTCGATCCTTCCCGCCGCCGACGAGCTCGCGCACTCGCGGGCGATGGTGCGCGCCGCCGAGGCCGGCGGTCTCGACCTCGTCGGCATCCAGGACCACCCCTACCAGCGGCGCTTCGTCGACACGTTCGCCCTGATCGGCACGCTCCTCGCCGAGACGGAGCGGCTGCGCTTCTTCTCCGATGTCGCGAACCTGCCGCTGCGGCCGCCGGCGATGCTGGCGAAGCAGGCCGCCACGCTCGACCTGCTGAGCGGCGGCCGCTTCGAGCTCGGGCTCGGGGCGGGCGCGCTGTTCGACCGGGTGGCGACGATGGGCGGGCCCGTCCGCAGCCCGGGTGAGTCCGTCGACGCCCTGGAGGAAGCGATCGAGGTGATCAGGCTGGCCTGGAGCGGCGACGACAAGGTCTCGTTCGACGGCACGTACTACAGGCTCGACGGTTACGAGCCCGGACCGCCACCGGCGCACCAGATCGAGATCTGGGATTCCGTCGTTTGGATACCTGAAGCCCGACCGGTTGCCGGAGGCGCAGGCGCGAGTCGACGAGGCCGCGGCTTCGGCCGGGCGCGATCCCGAGTCGGTGCGGCGGGCCTACAACTTCGGACCGCCGGAGGGATCGTGGACGGAAACGCTCACGGCCTGGGCGATCGAGCTCCGCGTCGACACCTTCGTGCTGTGGGCGAAGGACGAAGCGCAGGTCGAGCACTTCGCGGCCGAGGTCGTACCCGCGGTCCGCGAGGCCGCCGCGGGGTAGATGACGCCGCCCTTCGAGGCGCTGGACTTCGTCTACATGCCCAGCCGGGACGTGGCGGCGGACGTGCGTCATTTCACCGAGGCGCTCGGCGGGGAGCTGGTCTTCGCGATCGAGGCGTTCGGCACCCGCGTGGCGATGGTCCAGCTGACTCCAGCGCCGCCCGCCGTGCTGCTTGCCGGGCACCTCGAGGGCGATCGTCCGATCCTGGTCTTCCGCGTTGCGGATCTGGACGAGTCGGTCGCCGCGGTCGGGGCGCGCGGTTACGAGGCCGGCGAGCGCTTCGGCATCCCGCACGGCCCGGGGTGCATGCTCGAGGCGCCCGGCGGCCAGCGTCTCGCGATCTACCAGCTGACACGCCCGGAGGTGGCGAAGCGGCTGGTCGGGCGTAGGGATTTCTGAGGAGCGGGGGGCGAGGTGCCGCCCCCTCAGCCTTCTCCGAATATGGATCCGCTCGAGGAGCTCGCCGAGGCGCTCCGCCTGCGCCTGATCGAGCGCGCCCGCGATGGCGGCCCGCCGGACGAGGCTCCGCTCGACGCGGAGGTGCGCGAGCTGGTGGACCGCGAGGCGGCCGCGTTGCCGGAGGACGAGCGAGCAGCGCTGGCGGTGCGCGTGATTCGGCTCGCCACCGGGCTGGGTCCGCTCGAGCCGCTGCTCGGCGACAGCTCGGTGGACGAGGTGATGGTGAACGGCCCGGGCGAGGTCTGGGTCGAGCGGCGCGGCGAGCTGGAGGCGACGGGCGTGTCGTTCGGCTCCGAGTCGGAGCTTCGCCACGCGATCGAGCGGATACTCGCGCCGCTGGGCCGGCGGGTCGACGAAGCGTCGCCGCTCTGCGACGCGCGCCTTCCCGACGGCTCGCGGGTGAACGTCGTGATCCCGCCGCTCGCGCTGTCGGGGCCCTGCGTCACGATCAGGAAGTTCCGCACGCACGGGTTCTCGCTCGACGACCTCGTCGCGGGCGGAACCCTCCCGCAGGGGCTGGCCGACTTCCTCGCCGGCTGCGTGGCGGGCCGGGCCGCGATCCTCGTGAGCGGCGGGACCGGATCGGGCAAGACGACCACGCTCGGGGCGCTGTCCGGCGCCATCCCCGACGGCGAGCGGATCGTGACGATCGAGGACGCCGCCGAGCTGCGGCTCCGGCAGCGGCACGTGGTGCGGCTCGAATCGCGCCCCGCGAACGTGGAGGGGAGGGGGGAGGTGACGATCAGGCAGCTCGTCCGGAACGCGCTGCGGATGCGGCCCGACCGGATCGTCGTCGGCGAGGTGCGCGGACCGGAGGCACTGGACATGCTGATGGCGCTCAACACCGGCCACGAGGGCTCGCTCTCCACCGTCCACGCGAACTCGCCCGAGGACGCCCTTCGACGGATCGAGACACTGGCCCTCATGGCCGGCATCGGCCTGCCGCACGCGGCCGTGCGCGAGCAGGTCGCGAGTGCGCTCGACCTGGTCGTGCACCAGTCGCGCGGCGCCGACGGCTCGCGCCGGGTGGAGGCGGTCGCCGAGGTCGTGCGGGCGCCCGGCGGCGCGGGGATCCGGGAGCTGTACCGCGTGCGTGCCGGGCGCCCCTTCTGGCGGCCTCCGAGCGGCGGCGGGCTGGCCCGGCGGCCCCCGCACGTGAGCGGCGCGGCGGCCCGGAGCAGGGCCGCGTGACGATGCCGGACCGGGTCGCGATGCTCGCGTTCGCGGGCGGCTGCGCCTCAGTCTTTGGCATCGCCGCGGTTTACCCGGAGATCGTCTCCGCGGCGAGCCGGCGGGCGCCGCGCATCGTGGCTGCGATCGCGGGGCCCCTGCGGGCGGGACGCGAGGGCCGCGACCCCGGTGCAGCGGGTCGCCGGAGGCTGCTCATCGCGTCCGCGGGGGCGGCGCTCGTGTGCGGCTGGTTCGTGGGAGGGCCGCTGATTGCGCTGGCCTGCGCGGCCGCGGCGCCGATCGCCGGCGTCCGTGCTCTCCGCGCCGCCCGCGCGCGGCGTGGCAAGGCCGTCGATGCGGGTGCGGCGGCGATGGCCAGGGCGCTGGCCGATGCGCTGACCGGCGGGCACTCGGTGCGCGGGGCGATCACCGAGGCGGCCGGCGGGCTGGGCGGTGCGGCCGGGGCAGAGCTGCGCCGCGTGGCTCACGAGCTGGCGCTCGGCGCGAGGACCGACACGGCGCTGGAGGCGATGCGCGAGAGGGTGCCCGGCCACGGGATCGAGACGATTGTGGCCGCGGCGCTGTTGCAGCGCGGCGCCGGGGGCGATCTGGCCCGGCTGCTGCGGGACGTCGCGCTCGCGCTGGAGGACCACGCGCGGGTGGAGCACGACGCGCGCGCCGCGACCGCGCAGGCGCGGTTCACGGGCCTGATCGTGGTCCTGCTGCCGCTCGGCGGCGGGTTGCTGGCCGAGCTGGCAAGCCCCGGCTATCTGATGCGGCTGGGAGGTTCGTTCCTCACAGCGTGGCTCGCGGGCCTGGCGCTCGTCATGCAGCTCGTGGCGGCTGTGCTGATCAGGCGGCTCGGGCGGGTCCGAACGTGAGTGCGCCGCTCCTCGCCGCTCTCGCGGCGGCCCTCGCGGTGCTTGCCGCGCGCGACCTCGCGCCGGCCAGGCGCGCGGCGCGACGTCCTCAGGGCGAGGGCCGGATGGGCGTGGCGATCAGGCTGGCCGCGGCCGCCGGACACGGGGCGCGGCGACGGCTTGGCGCGAGGGCGCCGGCGGGCCTCGCCGAGCGGATCGCGGCGGCGGGCTCCCCCGCGGGCCTCGGGGTCCGGGAGCTCATGGCCGCGAAGCTCGCGGCAGGCGCGGCGGGCGGCGCCGCTGCGCTGCCGCTCGCGGCGCTCGCCCCGGGTCGTCTCGGCCTCGTAAC
>VAWV01000287.1 GCA_005883295.1 Actinomycetota bacterium | reverse complement strand
AGCGATAGATCCAGGGAGCGACGAACAGCGAGTCGTCGGGAACGAGCAACGGCTCCAGGCCCTCCGCGATCCGGGCGAACTGGTAGGCAGCGCGGTACTGGTGGCGAAGGCGTAGGCGGCTGGCGAGCTCGTAGAGCGCCTCGAGCCTCTGCGGACGCGATTCCCAGGCGGACACGAGAGCGTCCATGGCGGTGGGCCAGTCGCCCTGCTCAGCATTCAGTACGCCGACCTGGTGCAGCGAGTAGTAGACCTCCTCCTCCCAGCCGCCCATGCCGGCCCGCTGGCGGTACAGCTCGATCGCGCGCTGCGCGTCGCCCAGGTCGCGGTAGGTCTGGGCTAGATAGAAGACAGCACGCGCGTTCTCGGGCTCGCTGTCGATCTCCGCCTGAAGGAGCTCGGCGTCGCGCGTCCAGCGGCCCTTGCGAGCGCCGCCGTCGGCCCAGTGATCGATCACCACGCCCTCCAGGCGTTCCACCGTCTCTTCCCCTTCGCTCTCGATGTACTCGTGCGCGGCACCGACGAACCACCAATCGCGGTCGCCGCGTACGAGTCGCTTGTTGTGGAACTCGAACTCGCCGGAGTGGCGGACCATGTAGGAGTCCGCCGCGAGGTGATCGAGCGCGCCGGGCTCCACGGTGATGGTCCAGTCCGCATCGAGCAGCAGGAGGTAGTCGGCCTTGCCGCGGGCGAGCTTCATCAACTCCGTGCGGTTGTGCCCGAAGTCGACCCATTCGCGCTCGTGCAGCTCGCCGGGGAGGTCGGCCAGCGCCTTCTTGATCACGTCCTGGGTGCCGTCGACGGAGCCCGTGTCGCAGATCACCCAGTAGTCGATGTGCTCGCGGACGGAGTCGATGCAGCGCTCGATCACTTCGGCCTCGTCGCGGACGATCATGGCGAGGCCGATCGTGGACCTCTGAATCTGGGGAGTACTCATGCGCGGGTGCGCCTTCCCACGGCGACGGACGGCGCCAGATCAGTCTATGGCGTGCTCTGTGTGGCCTGGACGTAGAGCATCTGGATGCTCGCCTGCCCGAAACACGACAGATTCACAAGGCCGCCACCCTGTGTCGTCCCGCGCCCCGCGAGTGTGATCGAGACCGGACCTCCGCTCGTTTGAGGCGTGCCCGTTCGCTGCGCTACCTGGTTGCTGTCCGCGTTGAGCAGGCACGTGACCGTTGACGTCCCTGAAGCCGTCACGTGCGCGTAGGCGCTGATTAGGAAGGTCGTATTCGTCTTTCCCGTCGACACCGTCACGTTCGGGGCGGCCGTGGGGCCGCCCGTGGCACCTGTGGCCGTGAAGGTGCTTCCTGTCGGCCCGGTTACACCGGTCGGGCCTGAGGTACCCGTAGCACCGGTAGCACCGGTCGAGCCTGTTGCCCCCGTGGCTCCGGTCGCACCCGTGCCGCCCGTGGCGCCAGTTGTGCCGGCGGCGCCGGTCGTCCCGGTGGCGCCTGTGGGGGAGGCACCCGTCGCTCCGGTCGCGCCGGTTGCGCCCGTACCGCCCGTGGCGCCCGTCACGCCGCTGGCGCCGGTGGCGCCGGTGGCACCAGTTGCCCCGGTCGCGCCTGTGCCGCCGGTCGCGCCTGTGCCGCCCGGCCCCCCGGTCGCGCCGCTCGCGCCAGTCGGACCGGTGGCGCCCGTCACGCCGCTGGCGCCGGTCGCGCCGGGCGCACCGGTGGCTCCAGTCGGCCCCCTCGCTCCGGTTGGACCAGTCGGCCCAGTCGCGCCCTTTCGGCCCCGACGCCCACGGGGGCCGCGCGTTGTCGCCTTGTGTATACGGTGTGCCTTGGAGCTCGATTGCGCCGAGCGGAGCAGGGTTCCGCGGTACGCGCCGCGGTCGTTGGTCGCCGGACTGCGACGGTCGGAGGCGAAGATCGCCGCGTCAAGTCGGAGCGCCAAGGCCATCACGAGGACGGCAGCCACCATGAATCGTCTGATGCGGGGGCCTCGCGTCACGGCGCAGTCACCTGCAGCGCTTGGAGGTGGTACTCCGTGAAGCTGACTCCGGTGCCGGTGCAGGTCATGGAGATCGTTCCCGCTGTGCCGGTGTCTGCGCCCTGGAGCACGATTTGGGTGAACCCCCCGGCG
>VAWV01000286.1 GCA_005883295.1 Actinomycetota bacterium | reverse complement strand
GGGAGACCCTGCGCGGCCTGCGCACCACGTTCGGCCGGATCGTGGAGGGCCCGGTCACCATGGAGTACCCCGAGGACAAGACGCCCGTCTACCCGCGCTTCCGCGGCCGCCACAAGCTCCATCGCTTCGAGGACACCGGCCTCGAGAAGTGCGTGGGCTGCTCGCTCTGCGTCGCGGCCTGTCCCGCGGAGTGCATCCGGGTGGTCGCGGCCGAAAACACCCCCGACCACCAGGTCTCCGCCGGCGAGCGCTACGCCGAGGTCTACGAGATCAACATGAGTCGCTGCATCTTCTGCGGCTACTGCGAGCTGGCCTGCCCGTTCGACGCGATCACGATGGGCAACGACTACGAGCTCGCCGACTACACGCGCTCCGACCTGATCTTCACGAAGGAGATGCTCCTCGCCGACCCCGTCGAGCGGACGCCGCTGCGACGCGAGGGGGAATAGCGGGTCTAGATGCTCCTGGAGCAGATCCTCTTCTTCGTCGCCGCGGCGGGGGCGATCGGCGGGGCGCTCGGGGTCGTGCTCCTGCGGAACCCGTTCTTCAGCGTGCTGGCGCTGGTGGCGCACCTCGTTGCGCTCGCGCTGCTGTTCCTGCTCCTGCGCGCGGAGTTCGTCGCGGCCGCCCAGCTCGTGGTCTACGCCGGCGCCGTGATGGTCCTGTACGTGTTCGTGGTCGCCTACATCGGCGGCGTGGAGGAGACCGTCGGCGGCGAGGGGCTGATCGGGCGGACCGGTCCGGTCTTCGCGGGGGCCCTGCTCGCGGAGCTGACGATCGCGGTCGTGGGATCAGGGTTGGGCGCGCTCAACACGCGCGGCGCGCACGTCCCGGCGGGGTTCGGCTCACCCGGGGCGATCGGCAAGCTGCTGCTCGAGAAGTTCCTGATCCCCTTCGAGGCGGCGTCGTTCCTGCTGCTGGTGGCGGCCGTCGGGGCGATCGTGCTCGCCCGGCGCCGTCGCGGACTCGAGGAAGTGGACGAGGAGGAGCTGCCCGAGCGCGCCGGCCGGGCCCCGGTCGGCGACCCGAGCGGGCGCGCGGGCGCGCCGGAGGAGGAGGCCGAGGGTCCACCGCCCGGTACCGCCGAGGGCCGGGGTGATCCGACGCCCGAGCGGTCCGAGGTGCCGGCCTGATGGACGTCGTCTGGTTCGTCGTCCTGGCGGCGTTCATCTTCTGCATCGGCGCGGCGGGCGTCCTCAGCCGCCGCAACCCGCTCGTGATCCTGCTCTGCCTCGAGCTGATGCTGAACGCGGGCAACCTGGCGCTCGTCGCCTTCTCGCGCATGGTCGGCAACCGGGAGGGTCAGGTCTTCGCGCTGATCGTGATGGTGGTCGCCGCGTGTGAGGTGGTGGTCGGGCTCGGCCTGATCGTGGCGATGTACAGGCGGCGGCTGCCGATCGACGTCGACGAGGTGAAGGAGCTGCGCGGGTGACGATCGGCGGGTGGGGCTGGCTGATCGTGCTGTTCCCGCTCGCCGGGTGCCTGGTGCTCTCGCTCGGCTGGCGCTCCTTCCCCGGGCGCACCGCCGGGTGGCTGGCGAGCGCGACCGTCTTCGGGTCGTTCGTCAGCTCGATCGGGGCGTTCGCGGCCCTGGAGGGCAAGTCGGCCTCGCACCGGCTCGTCGTCTCCAGGGCGTTCGACTACCTGCACACGGCGGGCGTGAACGTGGACATGAGCATCCAGGTGGACCCGCTGTCGGTGTTCATGGCGCTGGTGGTGAGCGGCGTCTCCTTCCTGATCCACGTCTACTCGGTCGCCTACATGGGGTCGGACCGCGGCTACGCGCGCTTCTTCGCGTACCTCAACTACTTCGTCTTCTCGATGCTGCTGCTCGTCATGGCGGGCAACTTCGTCCTGCTGATCGTGGGCTGGGCGTTCGTGGGCGCGGCGTCGTACCTCCTGATCTCGTTCTGGTACCGGCGCGGCACGGCCACGTACGCCGGCATCAAGGCGTTCGTGATGAACGTGATCGGCGACGCCGGGATGGTGGTCGGCGCGTTCCTCATGTTCCGCTCGACGCACGCCCTCGACTACGTGCACGTCTTCGGGGCGACCAAGCACGCCTTCTCGGTGAACGACGGCACGCTGGTCGCTGCGTGCATCCTGTTCCTGGTCGGTGCGGTCGCGAAGTCGGCGCAGCTGCCGCTCCACACCTGGCTGCCAGACGCCATGGAGGGCCCCACCCCCGTCTCCGCGCTGATCCACGCGGCGACGATGGTCACGGCCGGCGTGTACCTCATCGCCCGCCTGCACCCGCTGTTCGAGCAGGCGCCGGCTGCCGCCGACGTGGCCGCGATCACCGGCTGCGCCACGCTCGTGTTCGCCGCCACCGTGGCGCTGGTGGTGACCGACCTCAAGCGCGTGATCGCCTA
>VAWV01000146.1 GCA_005883295.1 Actinomycetota bacterium | reverse complement strand
AAGAGCAGGTTCAACCCGAGGGTGGCAGCGGCAAGCTGGAGCCTTTTCTCTCTAATCTTCCGGGTACGGCCGTCCCACCACGGGGCGCGGGCTCGCGGTATGGACCACTCACCTATCTCGCTCCTCGAGGACCATCTCACGGCACCCCGTGGGCGCGGACGGCTGAGCCGATCTCCGCACGCCGGTACGGCCGGCGGGGCACCGTGCGGCGACGTGATCCGGATCGCCGTCGAAGTCGATCGAGACCGCGTTTCCGACGCCGGCTTCGACGCCCGCGGCTGCGCTGCGGCCCGGGCCGCCGGGAGCGCCGTCGTCGAGCTCGTGCGCGGCGCGCCGCTGCTGGAGGCCGCCCGGGTCACGCCGTCCGCCGTGGCTGACGCGCTCGGGGGCCTGTCGCCGGAGCGCCGCCACGCCGCGGACTTGGCGGCGGATGCCCTTCACGGGGCGATCGGAGCCGCGTGCCGCGACGGCGCACCTCGGCTCGCGTCCAGCGAGCGCCGCACGCTCGTGGCGATGAGCGGCGGCGTGGACAGCGCCGTCGCGGCGCACCTCGCGCTCGAGCAGGGCGACGAGGTCATGGCGGTCACGCTTCAGCTGTGGTCGGATCCGGCGGGCGACGGCACCCTGAGCTGCTGCTCGCCGCACGCGGTCCGCGAGGCGCGCGCGCTCGCTCACGGCATGGGGCTGCCGCACGTGACGCTCGACCTGCGGGGCGACTTCCGCGATCAGGTGGTCGACGACTTCCTCGAGGGACACGGCGCCGGGCTCACGCCCAACCCCTGCGTCCGCTGCAACGGCCTGGTGCGCTTCGACGCGATGGTCGCGCTGGCTGACAGGCTTGGAGCCGCGCGGCTCGCAACCGGGCACTACGCGCGCCTGACCTGCGACGCGCACGGCCCACTCGTACGGCGCGCGGCTGACCCCGCGAAGGACCAGGCGTACGTGCTCGCGCGTCTATCGCCGTCGATCCTCGACCGGCTGCACTTCCCGCTGGGCGAGCTCGAGAAGCCACGCGTCCGGGAGATCGCGCGCGCCGCGCGGCTCCCGGTGGCCGAGCGGCCCGAGAGCCAGGACCTCTGCTTCCTTGCGGGCACGAGCGGCCCCGAGTTCCTGCGCCGCCACGGCGCCCGGGCGCGCGCAGGACAGATCGTGGACACGCGGGGCCGCGTGCTCGGGGCCCACCGCGGCCAGCACCTTTTCACCGTTGGGCAGCGCAGGGGCCTTGGGGTGTCCGCAGGCGAGCCCCTGTACGTCGTCCGGAAGGATCCCGAGCGCGGCCAGGTGGTGGTGGGTCCGCGCAGCGCTCTCGCACGCACGCGTGTGGAGGTCGGCGGCGCGACCCTCTACCGCCCGGGCTCCGAGGTGGACAGCGTGAAACTGCGCTACCGGTCCGTGCCGGTCCCGTCGCGCGTCGAGGGATCGCCGGCCGCCGGGCGGCACAAGCGGCTCGTGCTCCGCCTGGGCGAGCCGGTCCACGGCGTGGCGCCCGGCCAGGTCGCCTGCCTGATGCGCGGCGACACGGTTGTCGGCGTCGCGACCATTCGAGCTTCGGATCCGCCGCCCACGCCCACGCCCGACAAGGAGGAGCCAGTTGCCGTCTGACCGCATCGAGCTGATCGCCCCGACCGGGCAAGCGTGGGAGGCGGTGATCAGGATGGTGCTCGGCGGGATCGCCGACCGCCTCGACCTCGGCTTCGACCAGCTCGACGACCTGCAGCTAGCCGTTGAGCGCCTACTGGCCGAGGGCGATCCGGAGAACCCGGTGACGCTCTCCTTCGAGATCCACGAGAAGGGCGTCCGAACCCGCATCGGCCCGCTCCGCGACGCCGCGCTGGCCGAGGCCCTCCAGGGCCCAGAGCCGCCGCCCGGCGAGCTCACCCTCCCGCGCATCCTGTCCACGGTCGTGGATTCGTACGGGGTCGAGGAGGCCAAGGACGGCAAGCTCGTGGTCAGGCTGGAGAAGCTGGTACAGACGCAGTGAGCTCGGTCAACCTGGCCACCGAGAACGACCGCGAGCTGCTGCGGCGCTATCACGAGCACGGCGACGCCGCCGCCCGGGAGGCGCTGGTCGAGCGCCACCTCCCGCTGGTCCGCTCGCTCGCCCGCCGCTACGCCGGCCGCGGCGAGTCGCTCGAGGACATCGAGCAGGTCGGCGCGATCGGGCTGATCAAGGCGATCGACCGCTACGAGCTGTCGCGCGAGGTCGCGCTCACCACGTACGCCACGCCGAACGTGGTGGGCGAGATCAAGCGCCACTTCCGCGACAAGGGCTGGGCGATCCGCGTTCCGCGCGCGCTCCAGGAGCTGAACGGCAAGATGGGGCCGACCATCGAGCGCCTGACCGCCAAGCTCGGCCGCTCGCCGAGCATCGCGGAGATAGCGGCGGAATTCGAGACCACGACCGAGCAGGTGCTCGAGGCGCTCGAGGCCGGTTCGGCGTATGCCCCGCTGTCGCTCTCAGCGCCGCCGGCCGGCGAGGACGAGCTCGACCCGATGGAGACCATCGGGACCGAGGACGTGGAGTACGAGCGCACCGACGACCGCACCTCGCTGGAGCCCGCGCTGGCGGCGCTCCCGGAGCGCGAGCGCGAGATCCTGCGCATGCGGTTCGAGGAGGGCCTCACACAGACGCAGATCGCGGAGCGCGTCGGCATCTCGCAGATGCACGTCTCGCGTCTGATCCGCCGCTCGCTGGAGCGGATGCGCAGCCAGCTCGGCTGACCCACGCCGAGGAGTAACTCCCCGGCCGTCGAAGCCCGTTCGGCACCGTGAGTCCGCGGAGGGTGTACTGACCGGAAGCGTCGACTTCGCCCGCGAAGCGCCAGGCGTCGGCGAGCGACCGGACCTGCTCGAGGTCCAGCCGGCGATCGCCGCCCGCTCGCCGCTCCAGCTGTTCTGGCGCCGCCTGAAGAGCGACCGGGTGGCTCTCGCCGCCGCGGCATTCATCGTCTTCCTCGTACTCACCGCGGTCTTCGCTCCGCTGGTCGTGAAGCTGGTCGGGGCGCGGCCCCCGAACGACCCGCAGTCGAAGTACCTGGACTCGTTCGGGGCGCCGACCGGCCCGAGCTCTCACAACCTCTTCGGAGTCGATCCCCTGGGTCGGGACGTCTTCAGCCGGGTGATCTACGGGGCGCGCGTGTCGCTGGAGGTGGCGATCATCGCGACGGCACTCTCGGTGGCGCTCGGCGTGCTGGTCGGGTTGGTCGCCGGCTACTACCGAGGCTGGGTCGACACCGTGCTGTCGCGCCTGATCGACGCGCTGCTCGCGTTCCCGATCCTCCTGCTGGCGCTCGGCATCGGCGCCTCGTGCTCGCTCGGCAACGGCTGCCTCGGCGGCCTCGTCCAGCCAGGCCTGAGCGTGGTCATCTTCGTGATCGCCTTCGTGAACTGGACCTACATCGCGCGCATCATCCGCGGGCAGGTGCTGTCGCTGAGGGAGAAGGAGTTCGTGGAGGCGGCCCGCGCTCTCGGGGCCTCGAACCGGAGGATCATCTTCCGCGAGATCCTCCCGAACCTCGTCGCGCCGATCATCGTCTACTCGACGCTGATCATCCCCACCAATGTCCTATTCGAGGCGGCGCTCTCCTTCCTCGGCGTCGGTGTCCAGCCGCCGAACCCGAGCTGGGGCGCGATGATCGCGGACGCGACCGACATCTTCGACACGGCGTGGTGGTACATGGTCTTCCCAGGCGCGGCGCTGCTGCTCACCGTGCTCGCCTTCAACCTGCTGGGAGACGGGCTGCAGGACGCGCTCAACCCCAGAGCAGGGAAATCGTGAACGGTGGTGTATGAACGGTGGTGTACTGAGCACTGCCGACCGGCAGCAATCGAGGAGGAGCATCAGGATGCGACGGTCCCTCTGGTCGATAATCGCGGCGCTCGCCGTACTGGCGCTCGTGGTCGCCGGCTGCGGCGGCGGAGGTAAGGCCAAGAAGGGCGGGACCGTGACCATCCTCGACACCGAGGGCGGTGTCGACAGCCTCGATCCCGGCTACTGGTACTACCAGGACGACTACAAGTCGCTCGGGCAGCCGACCCAGCGCTGGCTCTACGGGTGGAAGCCGAACGAGACCACGCCCACGCCCGACCTGGCCACGGCGCTTCCCGCGGTCTCGAACGGCGGCAGGACGATCACCGTGAAGATCAGGTCCGGGATCAGGTACAGCGCGCCGCTGCAGACCCGCACGGTGAAGGCCGCCGACATCAAGTACGCGATGGAGCGCTGCTTCCTCCCGCAGGTCGGCAACGGCTACTACCACTCGTATTACGGCGACATCGCCGGCGCCGATGCGTTCACAAAGGGCAAGGCAAAGCAGATCTCGGGGATCCAGGTGCCCGACGCCACGACGCTCGTTATCAAGACCACCAAGCCGATCTTCGTCCTCACGAGCGGGCGGGCGCTCGGCATGCCGTGCACGGTGCCCATCCCGAAGGACTACGCGCAGAAGTACGACAAGGGCAAGACCTCGACGTACGGGGAGCACGCGGTCTTCACCGGCCCGTACATGGTCCAGAACGACGGCAAGGGCAACATCACCGGCTACGAGGCCGGGAAGACGCTGACGCTCGTCCGCAACCCGAAGTGGGACAAGTCGACGGACTTCAGGCCGGCCTACTTCGACAGGATCGAGTTCAAGGGCGGGTTCGACGCGACTGTCGCGGCCCGGAAGACGCTCACCGGTCCGCGCATGCTGAGCGGTGACTACGCGGCCCCACCGGTGGCGGTCCTGAAGTCCGGGCTGAGCTCCCGCAAGAGCCAGCTCGTGATCACCCCGAGCGGCGGCAACCGCTACATCGGGCTCAACACCAGGATCAAGCCGCTCGACAACGTCAACGTGCGGCGCGCCCTGAGCGCGGCGATCGACAGGACATCCTTGCGCCAGACACGCGGCGGGCCCACGATCGGCACGATCGCGACCCACTTCTTCCCGCCCGGGATCGGTGGGTTCGAGGAGGGGGGCGGCGTCCAGGGCCCCGGGTTCGCCTTCGCGTCGAGCCCCACGGCCAACGTCCCCCTCGCGCAGCAGTACATGAGGAAGGCCGGCTTTGCGAGCGGGAAGTACGCGGGCCCAGCGCTCCTCACGTTCGCGGACGACGCCCCGCCGGCGAAGGAGACCGCCGAGGCGTTCCAGAGCCAGGTCGGGAAGCTCGGCTTCAAGCTCAAGCTCCGCGAGGTGCCGCACGCGACGATGCTCTCGAAGTACTGCGAGGTCCCGAAGGCCGCGGTGGCGATCTGCCCGAACTTCGGATGGGGTGCGGACTTCTTCTCGCCCCAGAGCATGATCGACCCGCTCTTCAACGGGAAGAACATCGTCCCAACCGGGAACGTGAACACCGCACAGGTCAACGATCCGAAGCTGAACGCGCAGATCGAGAAGGCGAAGACGATCACCGACCCGGCGGCCTCGGCGAAGGCGTGGGCGGCGCTCGACAAGGTCGTGACGAACCAGTCCTACTTCCTCACCTGGATCTGGGACAACAACGTCGGCCTCGAGTCCAAGGACATGAACGGGGTGCCGAGCAAGTTCAACTCCGGTGAGTGGGATCTGACCTTCAGCTCGTTCAAGAAGTGATGACGCGTCGTGGAGGTCCCGTCGCGGGCGGGACCTCCACGCGCTGAGGCGCCGCCATGGGCCGCTACATCGTCCGCCGGCTTCTCTGGGTGGTCGTGCTGCTGTTCCTGGTCAGCCTGATCACCTTCATCGTCTTCTATGCCTTCCCCACCGCGGACCCGGCGCAGCTCCGTGCGGGCCGCCAGCCGAACCCGCAGCTGGTCGAGCAGATCAGGCATTCGCTCGGCCTCGACAAGCCCTGGTACGTGCAGTACTTCCGCTACATGAAGGCCCTAGTCCTGCACTTCGACTTCGGACGGAGCTACCACTACAACGTCCCCGTCAGGAAGCACATCCTGGACGCCGTCGCGCCGACCGCCTCCCTTGTGGTCGGCGCGGCGGTGCTATGGCTCGTCAGCGGAATCGCGGTCGGAACCATCTCCGCCGTGAGGCGCGGGAAGTTGATCGACCGGCTATCGATGGGCGGCGCGCTCGTGGCCATCTCGGCGCCCGTGTACTGGCTCGGCCTGGTGGCGCTCTACCTCTTCGCGAGCGACATCGGCAAGGTCCACATCTTTCCCGGGGCGGGCAGCTACACGCCGATCACGGACGATCCCGTGAAGTGGTTCACGTCGCTGATCCTGCCCTGGATCGTCCTGGCGGCCAGCTTCGCCGCGTTCTACGCGCGGCTCCTGCGTGGAAACCTCATCGAGACGATGTCCGAGGACTACATCCGGACCGCACGCGCCAAGGGCTTGAGGGAACGCCGGGTCGTTCTGCGCCACGGCGTGCGCAGCGCGATCACGCCGGTGGTCACGGCCGCGGGCCTCGACATCGGCATCCTGCTCGGCGGGGCCATCCTCACCGAGAAGGTCTTCAACATCCCCGGGGTCGGGATGGTCGCGTTCGACTCGATCCAGAATGCCGACCTCCCGATCATCCAGGGAACGGTCCTGCTGGGCGCGTTCTTCATAGTCATCGCGAACCTGGTCGTCGACGTGCTGTACGCGTTCCTCGATCCGCGCGTGCGCTACGCGTGATGGCAGCGGACGCCCTCCTCGAGGTGCGCGACCTGCGGGTCGAGTTCGACACCGACGACGGCGTGGTCCACGCCGTCGACGGCGTCTCGTACAGCGTCGAGCGCGGCCGCGCGCTCGGCATCGTGGGTGAGTCGGGCTCCGGGAAGAGCGTCTCGAACCTCACCGTGATGGGGCTCACGCGCTTCCAGGGCGCGCGCATCTCCGGCGAGGTGCTCCTCGACGGCCGCAGCCTGCTCGACCTCCCCAAGGACGAGATGCGGCGGATCCGCGGGAACGAGATCGCGATGATCTTCCAGGACCCGCTGTCCTCGCTTCACCCGTACTACAGGGTCGGCTGGCAGCTCGCCGAGGCGGTGCTCGCGCACCGCGACGTGTCGCGGCAGGAGGCGGCAAACCGGGCGGTCGAGCTGCTCGACATGGTCGACATCCCGGAGCCCCGCAGGCGCGCGCAGGCGTACCCGCACGAGTTCTCCGGCGGGATGCGGCAGCGGGCGATGATCGCGATGGCGCTGGCCAACGACCCGAAGGTCCTGATCGCGGACGAGCCCACGACCGCACTGGACGTCACGGTCCAAGCACAGATCCTCGAGCTGATCAGGCGGCTGCAGCACGAGCTGGACACCGCCGTGGTGATGATCACCCACGACCTGGGCGTGATCGCCGAGACCGTGGACGACGTTGCGGTGATGTACGCGGGGCGGATCGTGGAGCGCGCCTCCACCGCAACGATCTTCCGGACCCCGGAGCATCCGTACACGTGGGGGCTGCTCAAGTCGATCCCGCGGCTGGACGTCCCCCGCGACGCGCCGCTGGTGCCAATCCCGGGGGCGCCGCCCAGCCTGATCAACAGGCCGAGCGGATGCCACTTCCATCCCCGCTGTCCCTATGTGCGCGAGGCGCACACGCGAACAGATCCGCGCCTCGAGCCGGTGCCGGGCGATCCCGGCCACTCCGTGGCGTGCCTGCTCGGCCCCGAGACGCGGCGCAGGATCTGGGCGGAGCTGCGAGCCGGGCTCGAGCCGGACAGAGCGCGTCGTGCCGCCGAGGCTCAGGAGACCTCGGCGTGAGCCAGGACCTCGTCGAGGTCCGCGACCTCGTCAAGCACTTCCCGATCACGCGGGGAATCGTGTTCCAGCGCCAGGTCGGCGCCGTGCAGGCGGTGGACGGCGTGTCCTTGTCGGTACGGCGCGGCGAGTCGCTGGGCCTGGTGGGCGAGACTGGCTGCGGCAAGAGCACGACCGCGCGGTTGATCGCCCGCCTGCTCGAGCCGACGTCGGGCACGATCGCGTTCGACGGCCACGACATCTCGCACCTGAAGGGCGCGGGCCTGAAGGGGCTTCGCCGCGAGGTGCAGATGATCTTCCAGGACCCGTACTCCTCGCTGAACCCGCGCAAGACGGTGGGGAGCATCGTGGGCGAGCCGTTCGCCATTCATGGCCTCCTGCCTGGGGCGGAGCGGAAGCGCGCGGTGCAGGACCTGATGGAGCAGGTCGGCCTGAACCCGGAGCACTACAACCGCTTCCCGCACGAGTTCTCGGGCGGCCAGCGTCAGCGGATCGGTGTGGCCCGCGCTCTGGCCCTGCGGCCCAAGCTCATCATCGCCGACGAGCCGGTCTCCGCGCTCGACGTCTCGATCCAGGCTCAGATCCTCAACCTGCTGCGCAACCTGCAGCGCGACTTCGACCTCACGCTGGTCTTCATCGCCCACGACCTGTCGGTGGTGCGGCACATGTGCGACCGGATCGCGGTCATGTACCTGGGCCGGATCGTTGAGCTCGCGGACGCGGACGCGCTGTTCGCGCACGCGCGGCACCCGTACACGGGGGCCCTCCTGTCGGCGGTGCCGGTACCCGAGCCCGGCGGCGCGGGCCGCAGCCGCCGCCAGATCCTGCACGGCGACGTGCCGAGCCCGACCGACCCACCTCCCGCCTGCCGCTTCCACACCCGCTGCCCGAAGTGCCAGCCGCTCTGCACGCAGGAGACTCCCGAGCTCGCACGCAAGGAGGGTGGAAACCTGGCCGCCTGCCACTTCCCGCTGACGGACGCCGAGGCGAGCGGCCAGACGCCCGACGTCCCCGAGACGCCACAAACAGCGAAGCAGGGCCGGCCATGAGTCCACGAGTCTGAGCCGGCGACCGCGACGGCGCTGCGGCGGGTGGCGGGCGGAGCCTCCCCCTCTGGCGACTATTGCCGTTCAGGAGCCGGAGGGGGAGGCGACGCCCGACGGGACCCGTCCGCCCGGGCACGGGGGCCCGGACAGCGTCTGCACGAACTGTTTCATCCAAATCGGGGAATTGACAGCGCAAGCAACCCGCGCTTAGGGTGGATCTCGCATAGGAACGGCCCGGCAAATCTGTGCATTTCCTGGGATTTGTTGGGAATCGCAAGCTCGACGGGAGACCCCTAATGAGCATTGGTCGGCGCT
>VAWV01000279.1 GCA_005883295.1 Actinomycetota bacterium | reverse complement strand
GGTGTACGAGACCGAGCCGCAGGGCGAGGTCCTCGACCAGCCGGACTTCCTCAACGCCTGCCTCGAGGTGGAGACGGACCTCGCGCCGGAGGACCTCCTCGACGCGTGCAAGGTGGTCGAGGTGGAGACCGGGCGCCTGATGGGGGGCCCCCGGCACGGTCCCCGGACCATCGACGTGGACGTGCTCCTGCTCGACGCCTGCAAGGTCGTGGAGGTCGAGACCGGGCGGCTGATGGGGGGGCCGCGCCACGGGCCGCGGACGATCGACGTCGACGTGCTGATGCTCGACGGATTGGAGCACGAGTCGGAGCGGCTGCGGATCCCTCACCGCGACGTGCTGGCACGGCGGTTCGTCCTCGCGCCGCTGGTCGAGCTCGACCCGGACCTGACGCTGCCCGACGGCACGCGGCTCGCCGATGCGCTCGCCGACGTGGAGGGCCAGCGGGTCGAGCGGATAGGTTCGCTCTAGATGCTGCTCGCCATCGACCTCGGCAACACCCAGACGCACATAGGGATGTTCCGCGGCGACGAGCTCGTCGAGAACTGGCGGCTCGCCACCGTCCGCGAGACCACGGGCGACGAACTGGCCACGCTCCTCGTCAGCCTCCTCGAGCTTCGCGGCCTGCGCCTGCAGGACGTGGACGACGTGATCCTGTCCTCGGTCGTGCCGTCCCTGACGCCCGAGTACGAGCGGCTGGCGGAGCGCTACCTGCCGGGCCCGCTCACCGTGGTCGGCCCGGGGATGAAGACGGGGATGGCGATCAGGATCGAGCGGCCGCAGGAGCTCGGCACCGACCGCCTCTGCAACGCGGTGGCCGCGTACGAGAAGTGCGGCGGAGCCTGCGTGGTCGCGGACTTCGGCACGACCATCAACTTCGACGCCGTGTCCAGGGAGGGCGAGCTGCTGGGCGCCGCCATCGCCCCCGGCGTGGACATCTCCCTCGAGGCCCTGCATCAGCGCACGGCAAAGCTCCCCAAGGTCGACCTCGGCGCGCCGGAGTCGGCGATCGGGCGCGACACCGTCGCGGCGGTGCGCTCGGGCGTGGTCTACGGGTTCGCCGGGAGCGTCGACGGGATCGTCGGTCGCATCCGCGAGGAGCTGGGCGACGAGGCAACGGCGATCGCCACGGGCGGCCACGCGAGCGCGATCACGCCGTTCTGCGACCAGATCGACGAGGTGGATGACCTGCTCACACTGACCGGCCTCCGGCTGATCTGGGAGCGAAACCAGGGCTGAGGCTCCTAACCTGAGCCCCGTGCGCTCGCTCACGGACTCCTGGAACCTCGGCGGCCACCGCATCCCGAACCGCGTGCTCCTGGCGCCCCTGGCGGGGATCGGCAACTGGTTCGTGCGCCTCCAGGCCAGGCGCCACGGGGCCGGTCTCGCCTTCAGCGAGATGGTGTCGAGCTTCGGTCTCAAGTACGGCGACCGCCGCACGCTGAGCGAGTTCCTGCGGATCCATCCCGACGAGCACCCGGTGGCGATCCAGCTGTTCGGCCACGACCCCGAGGTCATGGGCGTTGCGGCGGAGATCGCCGCCGAGCACGGGGCCGACCTGATCGACATCAATATGGGCTGCCCCGTCCGGAAGGTCTGCAAGACCGGCGCGGGCGCCTCGCTTCTCGACGACCCCGACCGCGCCGTCGCGCTCGCCCGCGCCGCCCGCGCCGGCAGCGGCCTGCCGGTCACGGTGAAGCTCCGCAGCGGCCAGCGCCCTGGTGAGCGCACAGGGCTCGAGCTGGCGCGCCGGCTCGTGCACGACGCCGGAGTGGCGGCCATCTCGATCCATCCCCGGCACGCGTCGCAGCAGCACAAGGGCGACCCCGACTACCAGCTTGCCGCCGAGCTGGTCGACTCGATCGGCGTGCCGGTGATCGTTTCCGGCGGGCTGAGCTCGGACGACCGCGCCATCGAGGCCTTCGAGCGCACCGGCGCGGACGCCGTGATGCTGGCGCGCGGCTCGCTCGGGAACCCCTGGCGCTTCGAGCGTCTGCTGGGCCTCCGCGACGGCGAGCCCGCGCGCGAGGAGGTCGTCCAGGAGCTCCGCTGGGTGATCGCGTGCGCGGAGGAGCACCTCGGCACCGAGCGTGCGGGCCGCTACCTGCGCAAGTTCTACCCCTGGTACGCCGAGACGCTCGGCCTTCGCCGCCGGGAGGGGGAGCCGCTCCTCACCGCACGCGACACGGCCGCGGCGGGGGCCTTCCTGGACGTTCTCCTGCAGCAGCCCGCGGCGCCGGTCCGCACCTGATCTGGGGGTTCGAAAGCCCCCGGATGCGGGTATCGGCCGCTGCTACACTCACGCGCCTTTCAGTGGAGGGAAGGGCACTCGCATGGCCAAGGACATCATCCTCACACCGCAGGGTCTGAAAGAGCTAAAGGCGAAGATCGAGCATCTCCAGACCGAGCGCCGCAAGGAGGTTGCCGAGCGCATCAAGGAGGCACGGGAGTTCGGCGACATCACGGAGAACTCCGAGTACGACGACGCCAAGAACGAGCAGGCCATGCTCGAGCGGCAGATCGCCGAGCTCGAGGACAAGCTGCGCGGCGCGCAGGTGATCGACGAGAAGGCGGTGACCAA
>VAWV01000276.1 GCA_005883295.1 Actinomycetota bacterium | reverse complement strand
CCGTGAGGCGCAGCGCCGACTGCGATGCACCCGTCACCACCACTTTGCGCGCACGCATGCCGCGCATCGGGTTCGAGCCGATGCGCTTCGGGCCGCGCAGCGCCCGGATGGCCTGGGAGAAGATGTCGTAGCTGAACTGGTCGCCCGGGTGCACGAGCGGTGCGTAGCGGACCGGATCCCAGCCCTTGAGCGTGGTCGGCCCGCAGCAGACACCGGCGAGCTGGGCGGAGACGCCCACGTAGCCGATCCCGTGCCGCATGAGGTACCGCGCCTCGACCGGCCATGCCGTCTCGAGATCCAGCTGTCCGGTCACGTTGAGCCACTCGACCAGGATCGTGCCGCTGAACTTCCGCGGGTTGCGCGGCAGGCGCACGAGCATGCGGCTCTCGTACGGGGCGGTCGCGCTGGTCGAGAGGTCGACCGCCGTCCCCCTGTAGAAGTACTCGTTCTCGGTGTAGTCGAACCCCTTGCCCTTGAGCTTGTAGAGGCTCTTGTTCCAGGGGTACCCGTGCACCCCGCCGTGAACAGGTCCTGAGACCGTGGGGTTCGCGACCGCCGGGCCGGTGGGGGCAGCGGTCGCGCCCATCGACGCCACCACCGCCGAGACGGCCACGGCGACCATCACGAGGAACGGCAACCCGATGCCCAGACCCCTGCGCGGCATCGAGGACAGAGTACCGCTCAGCGCGCTTGCCTTGCGCGCACCTAGCGCGTAGGGTCGGTTAAGGCCCATGGGCTCGCTCGAGACCAGCACGGTCCTGTTCACGGACCTCGTGGGGTCGACCGGACTCGCCACGCGTGTCGGCCCGGGCGCCGCGGAGAGCCTGCGGCGCGACCACTTCGCGATCCTGCGCGGCGCCGTCGAGACGACCGGCGGCCGCGAGGTCAAGAACGTGGGCGACGGGCTGATGGTGGTCTTCACCAGCTCCTCGGCGGCCGTGGGCTGCGCCGTCGAGATGCAGCAGCGCATCGAGCGTCGTAATCGCAAGGCCGACGAGCAGTTCTCGGTTCGCATCGGGATCTCGATGGGCGAGGCCGACGTGGAGGAGGGCGACTACTTCGGGCCGCCGGTGGTCGAGGCCGCGCGACTCTGCGCCGCCGCCGCCGGCGGCCAGATCCTGTGTGGTGACCTCGTGCGGGCCACGGCGCGGGAGGGGCACGAGTTCCGTCCGTTGGGTCTCCTGGATCTGAAGGGCCTCCCGGAGCCGTTCTCCGCCCACGAGGTCGACTGGCAGCCAGCGGAGGACTCCGCGCACACGCTGCCGTTGCCGCCGCGGCTGCGCGAGGTCCCGCCGGTCGGCTATGTGGGCCGTGACGTGGAGCGCGAGGGGCTCACTTTTCTTTTCGACCAGGTGCGCGAGGGCGCCCGCCGCGTCGCGCTCATATCGGGCGAGCCGGGGATCGGGAAGACCCGCCTGGCGACCCAGCTGGCCGTGCACGGCCACGGCGACGGCGCCACGGTGCTGTACGGCCGCTGCGACGAGGACCTCGGTGTCCCGTACGGCCCATGGGTTCGCGCCCTCAGGCACTACGTGACGGAGGCGCCGGACGAGATCCTTCGCGCCCACGCGGAGCAGTACGGCGGGGAGCTCGCGCAGCTCGCCCCGGAGATCCGCACCCGGGTGCCCGGCTACCCCGAGCCGCGCGAGACCGACCCGGAGACCGAGCGCTATCTGCTGCTGGGCGCGGTCACGAGCCTGCTCGAGGTCGCGACGCGTGATGCGCCGATGGTCCTGATCCTCGACGACCTGCACTGGGCGGATTCGCCGTCGCTCTCACTGCTGCGGCACGTGGCCACCCACGACGCCCCGCTTCGACTGCTCGTGCTCGGCACCTACCGCGACTCCGAGCTGGCTAACGATCACCCCCTCGCGATCCTCCTGGCGGACCTCCATCGTGAGGAGGGTGTGAGTCGCATCCCGCTCACCGGCCTCGAGGAAGACCACGTGGTGACGCTCATGGAGGCCGCCGCCGGGCACGAGCTGACCGGGCCGGGACGCCGGCTCGCGCAGGCGATCGTCCGCGAGACCGACGGCAATCCGTTCTACGTCGCCGAACTGCTGCGGCACCTGCGCGAGGCGGGCGCACTCGTGCAGGGCGCTGATGGGCGCTTCAGGATCGAGGGCAGGATCGAGGACCTCGGATTGCCCCAGAGCGTCCGCGAGGTCGTCGGCCGGCGTGTCAAGCGGCTGAGCGAGCCGAGCCGCCAGGCGCTTGCGGTGGCCGCGGTGATCGGCCGCGACACCAGGACTCGTTGCTCGACCTGCTCGAGGAGGCCGCGGCTGCCTCGGTGGTCGACGAGGCGAGTCCGGTCGGACGCTTCACCTTCGCGCACGCGCTGATCAATCACACCCTCTACGAGGACCTGAGCCGCACGCGGCGCGCCCGGCTCCATGCCCGGATCGGGAAGGCGCTCGAGGAGATGTGCGGGGACGACCCGGGCGATCGGGTCGCCGAGCTGGCCCATCACTGGGGCCGCGCGGCGACGGCGGACGAGCCCTCGAAGGCCGTCGACTACGCGCGCCGGGCGGGCGAGAGCGCGCTCGATAAGCTCGCGCCCGACGAGGCC
>VAWV01000275.1:4445-7066 GCA_005883295.1 Actinomycetota bacterium | reverse complement strand
AGGCCGGCGCTCCGCGGCGTCTCGGTTCGGGTTGGGGAGGGTCAGACGCTCGCGGTGTTCGGCGCGAACGGCGCGGGCAAGACCACCCTCCTGCGGGTGCTCGCCACGCTGCTCCGCCCGCACGCGGGGAGCGTGTCGGTGCTCGGCGCCTCGCTTCCCGGCGAGGCGTGGAAGGTGCGCGGCCGGGTGGGCTTCGTGGGACACGAGCCACTTCTCTACCCGGACCTGACCGCGCGCGAGAACCTCCTGTTCCACGCGCGCCTGCACGGAGTGGACGCCTCCCGCGCCGAGCGGCTGCTGCGCGAGGTGGGGGTGGCCGGCCGCGCCGGCGACCCGGTCCGCGAGCTCTCGCGCGGGATGGTGCAGCGCCTGGCCGCGGCTCGCGCGGTGCTGCACGACCCCGCCGTGCTCCTGCTCGACGAGCCGCGCGCCGGGCTGGACCCGGCGGCGGCCGAGCACCTCGAGCCGCTGATCGGGCGCGCCTCCGGCCGCACCCGCGTGCTCGTGACGCATGACGTGGATCGGGGACTGCACGAGGCCGACGTGGTGCTCGGTCTGCGCGCGGGGACGGTCGAGCTGTCGGGCGCGACGGCGACGGCGGCTGACGTCAGGCGGCTCTACTCGTGATCCGGCCGGCGCTCGCGATCCTGCGCAAGGACCTGCGGCTCGAGCTCCGCACCCGCGAGTCGGTGCCCGCGATGGCGCTCTTCTCGCTCACCGTCTTCGTGCTCTTCCACTTCGGGTTGCACCGGGACTCGGTGGAGGGCGCGATGGCGTCCGGGGTGCTCTGGGTCACGCTCCTGCTCGCGACCGTGCTGGGCGTGAACCGCCTCTTCGCCTCCGAGCGCGAGGGGCGGGCGCTCGACGGGATCCTGCTCGCCCCGATCGATCGAACCGCCGTCTACCTGGCCAAGGCGGCCGGCCTCTTCCTCTATCTGGTGCTGCTCGAACTGGTGGCGGTTCCGGCGTTCGCGATCCTGCTGCTCGGCCCCGGGCTTGGCGGGGCATTCCCGGAGCTGATCGCGATCGTGTTGCTGGCGGACCTTGGATTGGCGGGCGTGGGCGCGCTCGTCTCCGGGCTGGCGGCCGAGGCTCGCGCGCGTGACGTCGTGGTCCCGCTCTTACTGCTGCCGCTGCTCGTGCCGGTGCTGATCGCGGCCGCTCGGGCCACCGAACCCTTCCTCACGAGCCACCCGGGACCGCACCAGCTGGCCAAATGGCTGGGGTTCCTCGGTGTCTACGATACGGTCTTTCTCCTGCTTGCAGTCGCCGTTTTCGACTACCTCCTTGAGGACTAGCAGCCCCCTTTACGGCAAGGGCCTGCGGACCCTTGCAATCGCAACCGCGCTCACCCTGACCGCGGCCGGGGTGCTGATCTTCTTCTATGCGCCGCTCGACGCCGACCAGGGCGTTATCCAGAAGATCTTCTACGTCCACGTGCCGCTGGCGATCGTCGCCCTGTGCGGCTTCGTGGCCGGTGGCCTGATGGCGATCCAGCACCTCCGCACGGGCGACCGTTCGTGGGACATGCGCTCGTACGTGGCCATCCACCTGTCGATCATCTTCGGGGTCGGGGTGCTCATCACGGGGTCGATCTGGGCGAAGCGCTCGTGGGGGCACTGGTGGGTTTGGGACGAGCCGGTGCTCGTGTCGTTCCTGATCGTCTTCCTCCTGTACTGCTGCTACCAGCCGCTGCGCTTCGCGATCGCCGACCGCGAGCGCCAGGCCCGCTACGCCTCGGTGTTCGCGATCGCGGCGGGGGCATTCGTGCCGATCAACTTCGTGGCGGTGCGGATGGCCGTGCAGGAGGTGCATCCGCGGGTGCTCTCGAGGACCGGCAACCTTCCTGGTGACATGCAGCTCACGTTCCTCGTCGCGCTCGCCGGCGCGGTGCTGCTCTTCCTAACGCTCTGGAAGCTCGAGCTGACCTCGAAGAACGCGTCCGAGCAGCTCGGGCGACTGCGCGCGCGGCTCGAGGCCGCCCCGCCGTCCGGCGCGGCGCCGGAGGCCCCACCCGCTCCGGTGGGGGTGAGCTGAGCGTGGCCCTCGTGCTGGCCTCCACGTCGGGCAAGTACGTGGCCGCCGCGTACCTGGTCTTCCTGGCGCTCGTGCTCGTCTACGTCGTGATCATCGCGTCGAAGATCGCGCGGATCGAGCGTGAGCTCCACGCGCTCGCCGAGCAGCCGGAGAAGCAGCCGTGAGCGCCGAGCTCCTCGCCCTCGGCGTCTCCCACAAGACCGCGCCGGTGGCCCTGCGCGAGCGCCTGGCGCTGCCCGAGGGGCGCGCTTCCGGCTTCTTGAACGAGCTCGTGTCCCACCCGGAGATCCGCGAGGCGGTGGCCATCTCCACCTGCAACCGCGCCGAGATCTACCTGGTGGCGGGTGATCCGGTGGAGGCCGAGAGCGTCGCGCTCACCGCGCTCGCGCGCGAGGCCGAGATGCGGCCCACCGAGCTGCTCGGCCGGCTGTATGCGCTGCGCGACGTCGAGGCGGTGCGCCACCTCTTCAGCGTGGCCGGCGGGCTCGATTCGATGATCGTCGGCGAGGCCGAGGTGCAGGGTCAGGTCAAGCGGGCGTACGAGCTGGCCCTGGTGGAGGGGGTCACCGGGCCGATCTCGAACC
>VAWV01000275.1:0-4435 GCA_005883295.1 Actinomycetota bacterium | reverse complement strand
GCCCAGGGAACCCTCGGCGAGCTCGCGTCGCGGCGGGTGCTGATCGTCGGCGCCGGCGAGAACGGCGAGCTCACCGCGCAGGCTCTTCACCGCAAGGGCGCGTACACCGTCTTCGTTGCCAACCGGCGCTACGACCGCGCCATCGGCCTTGCGCAGCGCTTCGGTGGCACCGCCGTTCGCTTCGACGACCTCCCGGCCCAGCTCGCGGAGGTGGACATCGTGGTGAGCTGCACGTCCTCGCCACACCAGATCGTGGGCCGGGACGAGCTCGCCCTCGTGGTCGAGCAGCGGGAGGGAAGGCCGCTCCTGATGATCGACATCGCGGTGCCGCGCGACATCGACCCCACTGTCCGGGACGTGCCCGGGATCACGCTCTACGACATGGACGACCTGCAGCGCGAGGTGGCACAGAACCTCTCGGGGAGGGAGGCGGAGGCCACTCGCGCGCGGACGCTCGTTGACGAGGAGACCGAGCGGTTCGCGCGCTGGCTCGGACGCGATCGTCAACCGGGTGCTGCGCGAGAACGAGCCGCGCTGGGTGAACCTTTCCGAGGTCGATCGCGAGCGCGTGGAGGCCATGGCCCGCGCGATCGCCACGCGACTGCTCCACGAGCCCACCCTGCGTCTCAAGCGCTCCGCGGGCGACGAGTCCTACGCCTACCTGCAGGCGGTGCGCGAGCTGTTCGCAATCGAGGTCGCCGTGGCGCCCGCTCCCGAGGAGGGACTCGCGGCCTCCGCCGAGGTCACCTCGCTCGACTCGCGCCGGCGGCGCCGGTCCCGCTGACGCTGCGGCTCGGGACCCGCGGCAGCGCGCTGGCGCTCGCGCAGGCCCGCATCGTGGCCGAGCTGCTGGACGCCGACGTGGAGGTCGTCCCCATCCCGAGGTCGACCTCGCCGTGCACTCGGCCAAGGACGTGCCGAGCCGGCTGCCGGAGGGCCTCGCGATCGTGGGCGTCCCCGAGCGCGCCGATCCGCGCGACGCCCTGTGCGGGGGCTTCGAGACACTCGACTCGCTGCCGGAGGGGGCGGTGGTCGGCACCGGCAGTCTGCGCCGCCGTGCCCAGCTCCTCGCGTGCCGTCCCGACCTGCGGGTCGAGGGCCTTCGTGGGAACGTCGACACGCGCCTGCGCCGCCTGCGCGAGGGCGACTACCAGGCGCTCGTCCTGGCCGCCGCCGGCCTTGAGCGCCTCGAGCTGTCCGACGGCGCTCCGCTCGCGGCGAGCGACTTCACGCCCGCCGGGGGGCAGGGATGCCTCGCGCTCGAGGCGCGTGCCGACGACGGCCCGATGCGCGCGCTATGCGCCACCCTCACGCACCGACAGTCGCTCCAGGCCCTGATGGCCGAGCGGGCGCTGATCGCCGCGCTCGACGCGAGCTGCCGCACGCCGCTGGCCGCCCATGCCGAGCACCGCGACGGCGAGCTGGTCCTCTCGTCCTTTGCGGGCCTGCCCGATGGAAGCACCTGGATCCGCGACGCCGTCTCCGGCGTGGCCGAGGATCCGTCCGCGCTGGGGCGCGCCGCAGCGGAGCGCCTGGTCGCGGCCGGCGCGGACGAGCTCCTGCGCGAGGCCGACCGCGCCTGACGTCCGCCGCTGGCTACTGTTCGACCGATGTCCGGGACGGTGTACCTGGTCGGCGCCGGGCCCGGCGATCCCGGCCTGATCACGCGCCGTGCGCTCGATCTGATCGCCGAGGCCGACGTGATCCTCTACGACCGCCTGATCCCTGCCGGTGCGCTCGATAACGCGCGGCCCGACGCGGACCTCCGCTACGTCGGCAAGCGTCCCGGTGAGCCGGCGGTCGGGCAGGATGAGATCAGCCGCACGCTGATCGAGCTTGCTCGGGCGGGAAGGTCGGTGGTCCGCCTCAAGGGCGGCGACCCGTTCGTGTTCGGGCGCGGCGGCGAGGAGGCCCAGGCACTGGCCGAGGCCGGCATCCCGTTCGAGGTCGTGCCGGGCGTGACGGCGGGTGTGGCCGCCCCCGCCTACGCGGGAATCCCGGTCACCCACCGGGACGACGCGTCGGCGGTCGCGTTCGTCACCGGGCACGAGGATCCGGACAAGCCCGAAAGTGCGCTCGACTGGACGGCGCTTGCCGCGTTCCCGGGCACGCTCGTGCTCTACATGGGGGTCCGCAACCTCGAGGCGATCGCGGAGGCGCTGATCCAGGCCGGGCGTTCCGCCGACCAGCCCGCGGCGGTCGTGGCGCACGGCACGCGCCCCGAGCAGCGAACGGTGACGGGCGCGCTCGGCGACATCGCGGCGAAGGCGGCCGAGGCCGGGCTCGAGCCGCCCGCCGTGACGATCGTCGGAGAGGTTGCCCGCCTGCGCGACGAGCTCATCTGGTTCGAGCGCCGCCCGCTCCACGGCCGGTCGGTGGTTGTCACGCGCGCGCGGGCCCAGGCGAGCGAGCTGGCCGCCCGGCTCCGGGCCCTCGGCGCGGAGGCGATCGAGGCGCCGGCCATCCGGATCCAGCCGCGCGAGAGCGAGGAGCTTGACCGCGCGCTCGAGGGCATCGAGGACTACTCCCTGCTGTGCCTCACGAGCCCGAACGGAGCCGCGCTCCTGGCCGAGGGGCTGATGCGCCGCGGCCGCGACGCGCGCTCGCTGGCGGGCACCGTGGTAGCCGCGATCGGCCCGGGCACGGCGGCGGAGCTGGCGCGGTTCGGCATCGGAGCCGACGTGATCCCCGAGCGCTCCGTGGCGGAGGCGCTGGCGGAGGCGCTCCAGGACACGCCTGTGGACGGCCGGCGCGTGCTCGTGGCGCGCGCGGCCGAGGCTCGCGATGTGCTTCCGGACGCCCTGCGCGAGCGCGGGGCGGAGGTCGACGTGGTGACCCTCTACGAGACCCGGGCGGAGCGCCTTCCCGAGGACCGCCTCGACGCGGCGTCCCCGACCGCACGCGCGTGGTATCGATCGGGCCGGTGACCAGTGCGACCGCGCGTGAGTACGGCTTGGAGGTGCACGTCGAGGCCGAGCGGCACGACATCGAGGGGCTCGTGGAGGCCCTGCTCGCGGACGTGAACGGCGGCCGCGGTTGATCATCTCGCTGCTCACGGACTACGGGTACGACGACGAGTTCGTGGGCGTCTGCCACGCGGTGATCAGGTCGATCAGGCCCGGGGTGCCGATCGTCGACGTGACGCACGGCATCGCGCGCCACGACGTCCGCGAGGGCGCGATCGTGCTGCGCAACTCGATGCCGTACCTGCCGGTTGGGGTTCACGTTGCCGTCGTGGATCCGCAGGTGGGGACCGAACGGCGCGGCGTGGCGATCCGCTGCGCCGACGACCGCGTCCTCGTCGGGCCCGACAACGGGCTCCTCACTTTCACGGCCGCGACGTGTTCGCGCCGGTGGGGGCCCGGCTGGTGGCCGGCGCGGAGCTGCTGGAGGCTGGCGACCCGCTGAACGTGGGCGAGCTGACCGTCCTGGAGCTCCCCAAGCCCTCGCTCGATTCGGACGTCGCGTCCGGGCACGCGATCCTGATCGACCGCTACGGCAACGTGTCACTGAACCTCGGCCACGCGGAGCTGCTCGAGCTCGGCGTGACCATGGGCAGCCAGGTACGCGTGGTCGCCGGGGGGCGGGACCGCGAGGCCCGCGTGGTGCAGACCTTCGCCGACGTGGCCGAGGGCGAGCTCCTGCTCTACGAGGACGCGTGGTCCTCGCTCGCGCTGGCGATCAATCGCGGCGATGCGTCGACCGAGCTCGGGATCGGCGTCGACGACGAGGTCCGGATCTCGCCGATCCAGTGATCGGGACGCCGCGGGTCCACCACCGGGCGGTGGACTCCACGAACGAGCGCGCAAGGGAGCTGGCCGTGCGGGGCGCGCCGCACGGCACGCTGGTGACCGCGGCCGAGCAGACGGCCGGGCGCGGCCGGCAGGGTCGCTCGTGGCTCGCCCCGGCGGGCGACGCCGTGCTGATGTCGGTCGTGTTGCGCGACCTCGACGAGCGCTTTCCGCTGCTGCCGCTGGCGGCAGCGGTGGCCGTGGCCGAGGCGTGCGAGTCGCTCGCGCCCGTGCGGTGTGAGATCAAGTGGCCCAACGATGTCTGGATCGAGCGCCGCAAGGTCGCCGGGATCCTGGTGGAGGGGCGGCCGGCGGCCGGGTGGGCGGTGCTGGGGGTTGGGGTGAACGTGTCCTCGGCGCCTGCCCAACTGGGCGACGCCGCGGCGTCGATCGGCACAGATGTCTCAGTCGAATCCGCCTTGGATGCCGTACTCGATGCGCTGGCCCTTTGGCTGGGTAAGGAGACGGCTCAGGTGTTGGATGCATGGCGTGCGAGGGATGCGCTGCGAGGCGAGCCCGTCCGCTGGGCCGACGGCGCCGGTGTTGCCGCCGGCATCGACGACTCGGGATCGCTGCTGGTCGAGACCGACGCCGGAGTAGTCGCCCTCGGCGCCGGCGAGGTGCACCTTCAGCGTTAACTCGGG
>VAWV01000145.1 GCA_005883295.1 Actinomycetota bacterium | reverse complement strand
CAAGAAGCCCGCGACGCCCAAGCCGAAGCCGAAGCCCAAGCCGAAGCCGAAGAGGTAAACGGGCGCGCCCCGGTAGCGTTCCGGCCCGGTGAGCGAGTACGAGAACCCGGAGCGCCTCGGGCGCGAGCCGACCGTCGAGGACATACGCGAGCTGATGGGCGCATCCACGCCGCACTTCGCGCTGCAGATCCGAAACCGGATACGCACGCTGATCGCAGACCTGCCGCCAGACCATCCCGCCCGCGTCGAGGGCGAGCGCGAGGTGCAGCGCCTCGAGCAGATCGCCTTCGAGGGCGAGCATCGGGGGCCCGCGATCGAGGGTGAGCGCGAGCTCCCCAGCATCCGCCGTCCGGGCCAGGGCTGAGGTGCTCGGCGCAGCCGACGTGGCCGCCGGCGGAGCGCAGCTCGCGTCCGCGCTCGACCGCGCGCTCCCTCTCCTCGCTCCGGAGGCTCGGCGCGACGGCCGGCTGGCCGCCGGCGGCTACCTGGACCTCATCGGCGCCCAAGCGCCGGAATCGACGGGAGTGGCTCAGGACCTGATGGTCGGCCGCTTCGTACCCACGATCTACGAGCGGTGGTGGCGACCGGCGCTCGGACGCGTGGTGAAGGGCGTCTTCGGGCCGGGCATGGCCGACGAGCACCGGATCGCGCGGCTGCTCCTGGGGCTGAGCCCCGGGGACGGGGTGCTCGACGTCGCGTGCGGGACCGGCAACTTCACGCGCGACTTCGCCCGCTCGGTCGGCGCCGACGGGCTGGTGGTCGGGATCGACGTGTCGGAGACGATGCTCACCCGAGCCGTAGCCGACACCCGCGCCGCACAGCTGTCGGACCGCGCGGCGTTCGTCCGCGGCGACGCCGCCGAGCTGCCCTTCCTCGACTCGAGCTTCGACGCGGTCTGCTGCTTCGCGGCGCTGCACCTCTTCGCGGACCCGATGCGTGCGCTCGACCGGATGACCGCGGTGCTCACGCCCGGCGGACGCATCGCGATCTTCACGTCGGCGCGCGGCAGGTCGATGCCGCTCCGCACCTTCGAGTCGGTGGCGGAGGTGCGCAGCGGTATGCGCATGTTCGAGCGGGACGAGGTGGTGAAGGCGCTCGAGAAGCGCGGGTTCGAGGACACACAGCAGCGCATCACCGGCCTCACCCAGTTCGTGGGCGGGCGGCTCGGCTGACTACTGCACTGGGTGCCTGCGCCCGCAGGTCTTGAACCCAAGCTTGATCGCGAACTGCTCGCGTGCCAGGGAGGCTGTGCTGAAGGGCTGACTGTCCGCCGCGGCCTTCTTCTTGTTGTTTGCGGCGAGATCGGCGCCGATCGTCCGGAGCGCCGCGATGATGCGCTGAGTGTCGGCGTTGTAGGAGGCAAAGAGGGCCTTTTCACTGTCCGGCACCTTGAGTGCCTTGAGCTTCCGGTCGAGCTGGGTGCGAACCGCGATCTCGTTCGTGATGTTCTGAGCCGTCTCCGGCCTGGGCGGGTTCGCTTTGTTGGTGGCGACGCACAGGGCGTCGGCCTTCTTCGCGAAATCGGCCTTCGAGGGTCCCGAGCTGCCGCATCCCGCGAGTGCGGCGGCCGCTGCGAGCGCCGCGAGTCCGAGCGTCGTGGTCCTCTTTCCCATATGCGCGGTGCAGGGTAGCCTGCGCCTGCGATGGCCGACTGGGTGACGATCTCCTCGCTGGCGACCGCGGGAGGCACGATGGTGCTCGCGATCGCGACGTTCTCCTCCGTGCGGTCGGCGAATCGATCCGCGCGAATCGCCGAACAATCGCTGCTCGTGGGCCTGCGGCCCGTGCTCGTCCCCTCGCGGCCGGAGGACCCACCGGAGCGGGTCACGTTCGTCGATCGCGGGTTCACGGTGAGCGGCGGCAGCGCGCACGTTGAAGAGGCTCAATGTGGGTTCGGGGCTGGCCGTGCTGCACGGTTGGTACATCACGCCGCGACGCATGTTGGCGGGCGCCGAGCGCCCGGATCCCGCCGACTTCCGGCCCCAGCAGCGCGACCTCTACGTCGCCGCGGGCGACACCGGCTACTGGCAGGGCGCCGTCCGCGACGAGGACGATCCGCTTCGGGCTGGCCTTCAGGACGCGCTCGCCGAACGCACGCCGATCGCCGTCGACGTCCTGTACGCCGACCACGAGGGCGGCCAGCGCACGATCAGCCGTTTTGGGATCCTGCCCGTTGAGGACGGCGGCGTGGAATGGACGTGCAACGTCCTGCGCCATTGGCGCCTGGACGGGATCAATCCGCGCGAGCCTTAAACGGGGGCGGCCGAGCGCGACAGGCCGGTTAGCTCGGCCACGCGGTCGCGGTGCTCGCGGGCGGAGCCGAACAGTGCGCCGTCGGTGCGTGCCCGCTTCAGGAAGAAGTGGAGGTCGTGCTCCCACGTGAAGCCGATGCCGCCGTGCACCTGCAGCGCCGACGCGGTCACCCGCCAGCCCGCGTCAGCCGCGTAGGCCTTCGCCATCGACGAGGCCAGGGGCAGCGACTCCGGCTCGTGGTCGGCCGCCCAGGAGGCGTAGAGCGTGCAGGCGCGGGCCCCCTCGGTCTCGAGCAGCATCTGCGCGCAGCGGTGCGACACCGCCTGGTAGGCGCCGATCGGCCGGCCGAACTGCTGGCGTTCCTTCGAGTACTCGACCGCCATCTCCATCGTCCGTTGCGCCACCCCCACGAGCTCGGCGGCCACCGCGACCTCGATCCGCTGGAGGGCGCCGGCCACGTCGCCGTCCAGGGTCTCGCCGCCGCCGTTCGCCTCCACTCGGAAGAACCGCCGGGTGGAGTCGATGGTGTCGACCTGCTCGACCGACGCCGAGGAGGCATCGACGGCGGTGGCCGAGCCGTTCTCGATCAGGAAGATCACCTTGGCGCTGTCGGCGTCCGGAACCAGCGGCGCGGCGCCGTCGGTGACGAGCGCCACGGTGCCGCGCGACTCTCCGGACGCGATACCGGGGAGCCAGCGCTCGCGCTGCTCGTCGCTGCCCGCGTGGGTCACGACCAGGCCCGCGGCGATGTTGGAGAAAAACGGCGTGGGCGCCAGCGCGTAGCCCAGCTCCTCCTGCACGATCGTGAGCTCCACCTGGCCCAGGCTCTGGCCACCGTGGCGCTCCTCCACGAAGATGCCGGGCCAGCCCAGCTCGGCCATCTCGCGCCAGATCGCGTCGTCGTACTCGCCGGACTCCGCCAGCTCACGCAGCTTCTCCGGCTTGAAGCGCGCCGCGAGGAACTCGTGGGCGGTCGACTTGATCGCCTGCTGGTCGTCGGTGTAGTCGAAGTTCATCGAAGCCGCGGTAGGCCGAGCACGCGCTCGGCCACGATGTTCTTGAGGATCTCGGTGGTGCCGCCCTCGATCGAGTTGGCCCGCGCGCGGAGGAAGCGGTAGGTCCAGCCGTCGTCCACGACAGGCGCCTCCGGGCCGCGGATGTCCATGGCCAGCTCGGTGAGCGCCTGGTTGGCGTCCGACCACTGCCACTTCACGAGTGAGCCCTCGGGCCCGGGCACGCCGGTCTTCATGATCTGGGTGAGCCCGCGGGAGGCGTTCAATCGAAGCGCCTCCGCCTCGATGTAGATCTGGGCGATCCGCTGGCGGATCAGCGGGTCGTCCTCGAGCCCCTCCTCGCGTGCGAGCTCGACCACCTGGCCCAGCGCGATCTTCAGCGCGATCGCCGAGCCGAAGCCGAGGCCAGCACGCTCGTGCATGAGCGTGGTGATCGCAACGGCCCAGCCGTTGCCGACGCCGCCGACCACGTTCTCGTCGGGGATCCGGGCCTCCTCCATGAAGATCTCGTTGAACTCGGCCTCGCCGGTGATCTGACGAAGCGGCCGCACCTGCACGGCGTCCTGCTCCATGTCCATCAGGAAGTAGGTGAGGCCCTTGTGCTTGGGCGCGTCGGGGTCGGTGCGCGCCACGAGCATGCACCACTTGGCCTCGTGCGCGAAAGTGGTCCAGACCTTCTGCCCGGTCACCACCCACTCGCCGTTGGACTTCACGGCCTTGGTCTTGAGCGACGCCAGGTCCGAGCCGGACTCGGGCTCCGAGAAGCCCTGGCACCAGATCTCCTCGGCCGTGAGGATCGGCCGGAGGTAGCGCTTCTTCTGCTCCTCGGTCCCGTGCGCGATGACCACCGGCCCGCCCATCACGAGGCCGAGCACGTTCGCCGTCATCGGCGCCTTCGCGCGCGCCATCTCCTCGTTGAAGAGGGCCTGCTCGATCAGCGTGGCGCCGCGCCCGCCGTACTCCTTCGGCCAGGACAGGCCGGCGTAGCCGGCGTCGGCGAGCTTGCGCTGCCACTCCTTCCGGAACTCGAACGCGGCCTCGTCGCCCTCGGGCTCCTCGCCCGGGTGGTTCTCCTCGAGCCAGGCGCGCAGCTCGTCGCGGAAGGCCTGCTCCTGTGGCGACAGCGTCAGATCCACCGGCGCGGGATGCTATCTACCCGCGTCGAGCACCTCGAAGAGCGTCTCCACGATTCGCGGGTCGAACTGCGATCCGGAGAACCGGCGGAGCTCTCTGCGCGCGGCGTTCTCGGGCATGGCGGCGCGGTACGGACGCTCGCTCGTCATCGCGTCGAGGGCGTCGCAGGCCAGGATGATCCGGGAGCCGAGCGGGATCTCCTCGCCGGCAAGCCTGTCCGGATAGCCCTGGCCGTCCCAGTGCTCGTGGCCATGCCGCACCAGCGGCCTGATCCCGGCCAGGAACTCGATCGGCGCGAGGATCTGCTCCCCCACCAGCACGTGGCGCTCCACCTGGGCGCGCTCCTCGTCGGTGAGCGGACCGGGCTTGTTGAGGACGTGCTCGGGCACGGCGATCTTGCCGATGTCGTGGAACGCGGCGCCGTAGCGCACGTCGCGCAGAGCCGTCCCCTCGAGCCCCAGCAGACGGCCCACCGCCTCCGCGTTCTCCACGATCGAGCGCGCGTGCGTGGCGGTGTACGCGTCCTTGGCCTCGAGGGCCGCCGCCAGCGCCTCGGCCGTCCCGATATAGGCGCGCTCGAGCTGCTCGTACAGCGTCGCCGAGCGGAGCGCCGCCCCGAGCTGGTCCGCGACGGTCTCGATCAGGCGGGCATCGGCCTCGTCGAACGCCTCGCGCGCCGTCTCCTGCACGTCGATCGCGCCCCACAGCTCCGACCCCACCCAGATCGGCGAGACCAGCTCGGAGCGAACCGCCTCCGTGGTCTCCGACGAGAAATAGTCGGGGTCGCGCTCGGTGTCACCCACGACCACCGTCCGGCGCTCGCGGAAGGCGCGCCCGATCACCCCGGCGCTGAGCGGCTGGCGCCACGGCGGAGGGAGGCTCGCGTAGGCCGCGCCGCGGCCGGCCACGGCCTCGACCGCTTCCCCCTCCACGGGCCGGACCACCGCACAGGTGAAGTAGCCGAACGCGCGGTGGAGCTCGTCGACAGCCGCCTCCACGATGTCGCCCACGTCGGTCATCTCGGAGAGACGCGCCCCGAGGGCGTTCGCGAGCGTGAGCTGGCGGTTGCGCTTGCGCAGCGGCTCACTCTCGAGGAGAGGACCGCCACGCGACGGCTCGACCGGCTCCCCGACCGGCTGGTCCGCCGGCTCGGTCAGGCGTGCCTGCCCGAGCTCGAAGCCCTGGGGCACCGTCGACGCCGCGATCGCGCTGCCGCGGATCCCCTGCTGCTTGCCATAGAGGAGCGCGCGGTCCGCCTCCCGCAGCAGCTCGCTCGGGCTCAGCCCGGGCGTCCACTCGGCGACGCCCGCGGTGGCGTAGGTCGGCTCCTTGTCATGGCCGAGCTCCGCGATCGACTCCGACAGCCGGGTGATCGCGCGGCGCGCGATCTCGCCTCCCCGCTCCGCCTCCGAGTCCACCGACACGATCGCGAACTCGTCGCCTCCGTAGCGGGCCACGAAGTCGTACGGGCGCACGGCCTGGCGCAGGGCGCGCCCCACGCGGCGCAGCACCTCGTCGCCGGCCAGGTGGCCCTGGCGCTCGTTCACCTGCTTGAAGTTGTCGAGGTCCACGAGCACCACCGTGAGCGGCCGGCCGGTGCGGCGGCTGCGCTGCATCTCGCGGCGCAGCGTCTCGTGCAGGGCCGCGTGGTTCATGCAGCCGGTGAGCGCATCGGTCCTCGCCGCCTCGGCAAGGTCGGCGTGGACGCTGGCGTTGCGGCAGGCCACGGCCGCGAGCTCGGCGAAGCTCTCGAGGAGGTGGGCGTCCTCGTCGAGGACCACCCGGTTCCGCGTCCATCCCGCCCACATCACGCCGCGGAGCTCGCCATCCCACCGCATTGGGACCGCCAGCGCCGTGCGGATGTCGGCGAACGGGGAGCCGACGGTCGGGGCCGCGTCGCGCACGTAGTCGTTGGAGAGCAGCGGGCGGCCGAGGTCGAGGGCGCGCGCCGCGATCCCGCCCGCCTGCTCCACGGCGCCGCCGGCCTCCTGGGAGACGCTGGACGAATCGAGCGTGAGCGTCGTGCCGGCCGAGCCGCGGAACACCAGGACGCGGTCCGCGGCGAGGATCGACGCGGCCTCCTCGCAGATGCGCGGTAGGACGCGGGTCAGGTCGAGGCTCTCGTTCAGCGCCTTCGCCGCGCGCGCGATCGAGGACTGGCGGGCTCGCTGGGCGCCGTGCTCCTCCGCCAGCAGCAACTGGGCGAGGCTGGCGCGGGCAGCCTCGGCCAAGGCGGCCGCCGCGTCCAGATCGGCGTCCTCGAACGTGCGCGGCCGGTCGGCGGCGACCATCAGGACGTGTGCCAGCGCGCCCCCGGGATGGACCATCGGTGCCACCAGAGCCGCCTGCGGGCGGGGCTGGAGCCCGCTCGCCAGCGCGAGCTCGCGCGCCTGTGCGGTGCTCAGGGGCATCGGCGTGCCGGCGCCGAGCGCCTCGGCCAGCGGCGACGCCTCATCCAGGCCGAACCAGTCGCGCTGCGTGGGATGCGGGTCCCCGGCCACAACTGCCGCGCGCCGTGAGCGTTGGTCGACCACGAACACGAGCGACGCCGGGACGTCGAAGTGCCTGCGGGCCTCGCGCACGAGCGCGGCCGCGAGGGCATCGGGGCGATCGGCCGTGCTTGCCGCGGCAAGGAGCCGTGATACCGCGCTTATCGTGTCGCCGCTCCGGGCCGGCTGCGGCTGATCGTCAGGTGAGCGAGTCGTCCTTGTTCCCCCCTGCAAAAGCCATTGTAACCCTGGGGTCAGTCGCCCTTGCCTTGTCCCTTTCGGGGCTTGCCGGCGTGTTTCGCCTGGCCCGGAGGGACGAATTGCTTCGCGGGTGGCGGAGTCCTCTTCTGTGGCCGCGGCGGTGGCGCCAGCCTCGGGGTGGCGGCCGCGCACGCGTCGAGCTGGAAGGTGTCGAGCAGCCATCGGCTGCCTGAGCGCACCAGGCCCACCGTGCCGCACACGTGGTCAATGCGGTCGGCGTGGACGGCCGCGGAGCGCAGCTCGACAGTTGCGGCGTCTGTGGTCTCGTTGACCGCGCGCAGCAGCGGGAACGAGATCGAGCGCAGGGTGGATTGGCTCGCGCTGAACGCGGATAGGCCGCCGAGCTGGCCGTGGGCGCGCTCGGTGGTGAGGGCCCAGGCGCCCGTGTAGTCGTGGGCGGCGGCGCGCTGGTAGAAGCTGTTGACGGTGGCGGCTGGGCTCAGCACGCCCGACCGGACCGGCGGGAGACGCGCCGCCCGTCCCTCCGACCCCGCCATCTTGCCCTGATGCGGGGTGCCCCCCACCGATAGGGCAAGTAGGAGGAGAGCCAGGACCGCCGCCGCGCCCAGTGCCCACGCCAGCGGTCGCCGCCTCGTGGACCGGCTCGCGCGCGTGGGCTGAGTTGCGTCCCGTATACGGTCGTAATTCGCCCCAGTCTGCGTGTCGAAGGCCTTTGCGAGCGCGTCCACCAGCTCCTTCGTCGACGCTTGGCGGGCCGTGGGATCGCGGGCCAGGCCGCGCTTCAGGGCATCCGCCGCGTCCGCCGGCGCGCCCGGGAGGAACTCGCGCAGGTCCGGTGGTGGGGCGGACGCCATTCGCCGGGCGACCTCGAGCGCGTTCGCGCCCTCCACGGCGCGGCGGCCGGTCAGCGTCTCGAACGCCACCGCCGCCAGCGCGTAGACGTCGGCCGCCGGTCCGCCGGCCGCGCCGTCGAGTCGCTCGGGAGCGATGTAGCAGGCGGTACCGACCACGGATCCCGCGCGGGTGATCCGGGTCTGCTCGGCCGCGGTCGCGATCCCCAGGTCCGCGAGCTTCACCGCGCCGTCCTTGCGCAGCAGGATGTTCCCCGGCTTCACGTCGCGGTGGAGCACGCCGAGGCCGTGAGCGTGGTCGAGCGCCTCGCCCACGCCGCGGAGGATCGGGAGCGCGCGCTCTGGCGCCACCGGGCCCGCGGCGATTTCCTCGCGCAGGGTGTGGCCCTCGACGCACTCCATCACGATCAGGACGCCCTCGTGGTCCGAGGCGATGTCGTAGACCGTCACCAGGTTCGTGTGGTTGAGGGCCGCGCCGAGCCGCGCCTCGCGCCGGAAGCGCCTGACCAGGTCGTCGTCGGCCATCCCGCCGTGGAGGCGTTTGACGGCCACTCGCCGCCCGAGGCGCTCGTCCTCCGCCAGGTAAACGGTCGCGGCGCCGCCCGATCCGAGCCGCCCCAGCATGCGGTAGCGCCCAGCCAGAAGCTGGTCGGGGGTACGCACAGCCATCAGCTTCCGTTACCCGAGGCCGGGGGCCCGGGAAACGGGGGCTATACCCGCTGGATCAGCGTGCCGGTGCCGAGCCCGCCGCCGCAGCACATGGTCACCAGCCCGATCTCCTTGTCGGAGCGCTCGAGCTCGTGCAGCAGCGTGGTGATCAGCCGCGCCCCGGTCGACCCGAGCGGGTGCCCGAGGGCGATCGCGCCGCCGTTCACGTTGACGCGATCCATGTCCGGCTCGAGCTCACGGCGCCAGGCGGCGACCACCGAGGCGAACGCCTCGTTGATCTCGATCAGATCGATGTCGCCGATCTTCATACCGTTGCGCTCGAGGAGCTTGCGCGTCGCCGGGATCGGGCCGGTGAGCATGATCACGGGATCCACGCCGACCGTGGTCTGGTCCACGATCCGTGCGCGTGGCTTGAGGCCGAGCGCCTCGGCCTTCTCGCGCGCCATGAGCAGCACGGCCGCCGCGCCGTCCGAGATCTGCGACGAGTTACCCGCCGTCACGCGCAGGTTCTCCTCGCCGCCGACGTACTTCCCGGCATCCGGGAAGGCCGGCTTCAGCTCGGCGAGCTTCTCGAGGCTCGTGCCGGGCCGGATCCCCTGATCCGTGACATACGTGTCGCCGTTGACGGAGAGCGGCACGATCTCGCGCTCGAAGCGCCCCTCCTCGGTCGCCTGGTGCGCGTTCTGGTGGGAGCGCAGCCCGATCTCGTCGAGCTCCGACCGCGGGATCTCCCACTTGTCGGCGATCATCTCGGCCGAGATGCCCTGCGGCACCAGGTTGTACTTCTCCAGCAGCGCGGGGGGCCAGGGCGAGCCGACGTCGTCGACCCACTTGAAGCCGACGCCCATCGGGATGTGCCCCATGTGCTCCACGCCCGAGCCGATCACCGCGTCGTGCACGCCGGACGCCACGAGCGCGGCGCCGAAGTTCACCGCCTGCTGCGCGGACCCGCACTGGCGGTCGACGGTGGTCGCGGGAGTCTCAACCGGGAGGCCGGCCTGCAGCCAGGCGTTGCGGCCGACGTTGAACATCTGCTCGCCGTACTGCTGCACGCAGCCGCTGATCACGTCCTCGACCTCTTCGGCCGGGATGCCCGCCCGCTCGATGACCTCGGTGTAGCACTTGCCGAGGAGCTCGTTGGGGTGAGTGTCCTTGTAGTAGCCCTTCTCCGGGTGCCCTCGCCCGATCGGAGTCCGCACTGCCTCGACGACGACGACCTCGCGGCCATGCCCGTTCTGCATCTGTTTCAGCCCCCTGAAATCTCGCTCTACGACTACTGTACTGGATTGACTGGTGAGTCAACCAAACCTCACTGAGCGCCTCGGAATCGCCGGGACGGGGGTGGTGGCGACGGGCCTGGCTCGCCTGGCGTCCGCCCATGGCGAGGTTCAGGTGTGGGCACGGAGCGCGCGGTCGCGCGACCGCGCGCGCGAGGAGATCGGCGACGGCGCCCGCGTGACCACCGACATCGGCGACCTCGTGTCGTGCACATTCGTGGTCGAGGCCGTGGTCGAGGACCCGCGGGTGAAGGGCGACGTGCTCCACCGCCTCGACGGGATCACGCCCGCCGAGACGCTCCTCGGCTCAACCACGTCCTCGCTCTCGATCGAGGAGCTCGCCGTGCGCGCGGGCAGGAGCGACCGCTTCGTGGGCCTGCACGTGTTCAACCCGGTCGAGAAGATGGAGCTCGTCGAGCTGGTCTATCCGGCGCACGCGCGGCCCGAGACGCGCGAGCGGGCCCGAGCGCTGTGCGAGCAGCTCGGCAAGACCCCGGTGGAGGTTCCGGACGCCCCGGGATTCGTGGTCAACCGCCTCCTGTTCCCCTACCTCTTCGCCGCCGCGCGGCTGCTCGACGACTACGAGCTCGAAGCCGAGGCGGTGGATAGCTGCATGCAGCTCGGTGCCGGCCACCCGATGGGCCCGCTTCGCCTGCTCGACTTCGTGGGTCTCGACGTGGCCGCCGCGATCGGTCGCCAGATCGGCGAGGAGGTGCCCGACCGGATCCACGAGCTGATCGCCGACGGCGCGCTCGGCCAGAAGAGCGGCCGCGGCTTCTACGACTACGAGTCCTAGGGCCTTAGGCGGGCTGGGTGCGCTTCGCGACGCAAGGCTTGCGCACGGGCATCCCGTTGGCCAGGTCCCACACCACGTCCGCCTCCCCAATGCCCTGAAGGCCCGCGAGCTCGCTGACCCGGTCCCA
>VAWV01000144.1 GCA_005883295.1 Actinomycetota bacterium | reverse complement strand
GCGGTAGCCGCTACGCAGCAGGTTTCCGGGAGGGCAGCGAAGGGGGGATGGGAGGACCGTCGGGGCCGAGGGTCGATTCTTAGGGGCTATAGCAACGAAAAATGGACCCTCGCCTTGAGTTCGGGCCGTGCGGCGCGGTCGACCGGGCCCGGCCCCTAGTCCAGACGATCCGCTCGCAGCGTGCCCGAGCCCGGCGCGAGCGACGGCGGGTGTGGCCCGGCGTCGCCGGCCTCGAGCACGATGCGGGTGGTGGCGAGCCGCTGGGCGTCGTCCGCACCCGTGGCGGCGATCACCGTGATCGACCCGCCCTCCTCGAGCGCCCGCGCCGCGCCGAACACGCGCCGCGCCGCCTGCGGCGGCAGCGCATCGAGCGAGTCGAGCACGAGCGCCGCGTGCCCGCCCGACTCCGCGCGCCGCTTCGCGCGCTCGATCACCGCATCGGCGGCCTGAGCCTGCTCGTCCACGGGCCGATCGAAGCCTCCACCGACCACCGCGACCTCCGAGTCGCGGCGCCACTCCGTCACCTCCTCCGGACGGATCCCGGCGAGCAGCACCGTGACGTCGACGTCGGGGTGCGACGCGGCGAGTGTGAGCGCGATCCGCCGCAGCAGGGTGGTGACGCCCGATCCGGGCGGTCCCCCCACTGCCACGCGCGACCCCTTGCCGAACGGCGCCGCCTCGAGCCCCTCGGTCGACGTGAGCCGCTCGCTGGCGAACACCGGCGTAAGGTCCTCGAAGCGCTTGCGCTCCGGCGGCGGGTCCGCGCTCTGGCCGTTCACCGTCTCCACGTGGATCAGCGACGGGTAGCGCTCCGAGCGGCGGGGGCCGCGCACGGGCCCCGCGATCTCGTCCCCTGGGCGGAGCTCGCAGCGCCGGATCTGGGCGGGCGAGACGTACACGTCGTCCCGCGAGTGCGCGTACGGATCCGGCCGCATGAACCCGCTTCCGTTCGGGAGGATGTCGAGCGTGCCCGAGCGGACGTCCTCGGGCTCGGGCTCGGGCTCGGACTCGTCCGCCGCCTCCGCCGCGCGTTCGGGCTCCGCCGCGCGTTCGGGCTCCGCCTCGGGCTCGGGCTCCGCCTCCGCCTCGGGCTCCGCCTCCGCCGCCGGCTCGCCTCCCGCCTCCGGCTCGCCCCCGGCCCCGTCTCCCGCGCCGGCGAGAAGGGCGTCGATCAGCTCCTCGCGGCGCAGCCGCCGGTAGCCCTCGATCCCGAGCTCCGACGCGATCGCGTGGAGGTCGGCGAGGGGGCTCTGCTCGAGCTCTTTCCGGTCGAGGATTGCCACGAAGCGGGAGAGGATGTCACACGGCCCGGCGCAACCCGGGATCGAGCGTGAGGTCGCGGGGGACGTCGGCTTCCCCGCGCAGCGCGGCCCGCACCGCGACGAAGTCGCGCACGGCCGCGACATCGTGCACGCGCACTATCGATCCACCCGCGTCGAGCCCGGCGCCGATCGCGGCGAGCGTTCCCCCCAGCCGCTCATGCGGCGGGCGCCCGGTCAGCGCCCCCACGAAGTCCTTGCGCGACACGGCGAGGAGGACGGGCCGGCCCAGGGCGACGATCGCGGGCAATGAGCGCAGGACGGTGATCGTCTCCACAGGCAGTTTCGACAGGTCCGGGCCGGGGTCCAGCACCAGCTGGTCCTCCCCCACCCCGCGAGCCCGCGCCTCGGCCGTCCGCTCGCGCAGGAACGACACGACGTCCGCCACCACATCGGAGTAGGCCGGGAACAGCTTGCGCTTCGGCTCGGCACGCGTGTGCGCCACGACCAGACCGGCGCCGTGCGCGGCGCACGCCTCGGCCAGATCGGGATCGCGGAGGCCGCTCACGTCGTTGATCATCGCCGCGCCGGCGGCGAGCGCCTCGCGCGCGACGTCCGCCTTCCAGGTGTCCACCGACACGATCACGTCCTCGGCCACGAGCCGCTCGACCAGGGGCACCACGCGCGCGACCTCCTCCGCGACGTCCAGCGCCGGCCGGTCGGTGACCCCCGACTCCCCGCCCACGTCGATGAGGTCGGCGCCGTCGTCGCGCATCCGCAGCGCGCGCGCCACCTGGTCGTCCAGGCCGCCCACCTCCGCCCCGTCCGAGAACGACTCCGGGCTGGCGTTCACGATGCCCACGATCACCGGGCGCTCCGGCGACGGCCGGAGCTCGTGGCCCCGGAGGACGAGGCGCGGCGCGCTCACGCGGCGGCGCTCTCGGCCGGCTCGGGCGCTCCGGTCAGGCCCTCGGCGCGGGCCACCTCGCGCCAGCCGGCGAGCTCGGCGGCCACGCGGGTGTCGTCCCATCCGAGTCCCGGTCCCATCGCGATGGCCGCCGCCCGGGCCTCGGGGCTGTCCGCTGCGGCCAAACGCGGGGCGGCGAGGATCCCGAGACGGGTGCGCCTCAGCAGCGCGTCGGCCAGCGTGGTGGCCTGCTCGTGCCGCGCGGCGAACGGCAGCTCCGCGAGCAGGTCGGGGAGGTCGGGCACGATTCGGCCGCGCAGCGATGCGTCTTCCTCCGACTCGGCGAGCACCTCGCGCGCCGCGTAGCCGTAGCGGTGCGCGAGCAGGGCGACGGACTCGTCGTCGATGCCGGCGTGAGCGAGGTCATCCGGCCCGGCGGGCTGCCCCAGCGGGATCTCGTGCGTCCGGCACGGGGCCTCGCGCCCCTCGCGCTCCACGATCCGGTCGACGGCCATCTTGGCCATCCGGCGCCAGGTGGTGAGCTTGCCGCCCGTGATCGTCACGAGCCCCGAGCTCGTCTCGAACAGCTCTGCCCTGCGCGATATGTCCACCGACTTCTTGGTGTCTCCCGTCGAGATGAGAGGTCGCACGCCCGCGTACGCGCCCGTCACGTCGGATGCCTCGAGCGCGATCCCGAAGAAGCGGTTGCAGGCGCCGAGCAGGTACTCGATGTCGGCCTGATCGGGCGGCACGTGGTCGAGCGGCCCCTCGTAGTCGTTGTCGGTCGTCCCGACCAGCGCCCGGCCGAGCCAGGGGAGGGTGAAGATGGTGCGCCCGTCCCCCACCGGCACGATCGCGCCTGCGTTCAGCGGGAGCTTGTCGTACGGGAGCGTGATGTGGGTGCCGCGGCTCGGCCGGATGTGCGGGACCTCCTCCTGCTCGTAGAGCTCCTCGGAGCGGATGGTGTCCGCCCACACGCCGGTTGCGTTGACCACGTTGGCCGCACGGACCGCGAGCTCCCGGCCGGAGACGCGGTCGAGGCAGCGCGCGCCCACCGCGCGGCCGTTCTCGTCGAGCAGCTCGATCACCTCGCACCGGTTCGCCATCACCGCCCCGTAGCGCTCGGCCTCGCCGAGCACGGTGAGCACGAGCCGGGCGTCGTCCGTCTGGCAGTCGTAGAAGAGGTACGCGGCGGTGGGGTCGCGCCCGGCCAGGGCGGGCAGAAGACGCTTGACCTCCTCGCCGTCGATCACGCGGTGGCGGTCGGGGCTCCACTCCTCGATGCCGTCGCCGTCGCGGCGCCGGCGGCCGGGCAGCCTGAGCCGCTCCGTGGCCATCGCGTCGTACATGTTGAGTCCCACCCCCACCGTGCGCTGCGGGTGCTTGCCCTCGAACGACGCCACGAGCAGCTCGAGCGGTCGCACCAGGTGCGGCGCGAGGTTCACGAGCAGCGCGCGCTCGAGCAGCGCCTCGCGCACCAGCCCGAGGTCGAAGTTCTGGAGGTAGCGAAGGCCGCCGTGCACGAGCTTCGAGGAGCGGCTCGAGGTGCCGGAGGCGTAGTCGTCGCGTTCGACGAGCGCCACGCTGTACCCGCGGGACGCGGCGTCGAGCGCGACACCAGCCCCGGTGATCCCGCCGCCTATGACCACGAGGTCGAAGAGCTCTGCCTCCAGCGCCGCCAAGGCGTCGTCGCGGGCGATCACGTTTCTACACGTTAGACGGCGCCGGGCGGCGATCCGCGGCGGTGCGTCCGCAAGGAAACCTGCGCCGGCTGCGCACGTTCGCGGGCCGAGTCCACATGGATGCTGCGCGCCGGTTGCGGTACCCGCGCGACGGCGGAGACTCCCTTGCGCGCCAGACATGGCAACGCCCCTCCAGATGCCCCCACCGCAAGACGCAGTCATCGAGCGCCGCAAGGACTGGGAACGGCGCGCGATGGTCGACGTCGCGCTCTCGCTCGCCGAGCTCGATGCGAGCTGGGGCGACTACGACTACGCGCTCGAGTACCTCGACGCGGCGAATGAGCTGACGCGGGGGGCGCTGACCCAGCGCTGGGCCGCTAGGCGCCGGCGCTGGGTGTACGCGGCGCGCGGCCACTCGTCGTAGGCGAGACCGTCGCCGACGTCGCCAGCATGTGCCCGTTCGCGTCCAGCGCGCGCACGGCCACGTAGCTCGGCGCGGCGACCAGCAGCTCGATCCGGGTCTCAAAGTCGCTCCAGCTCGCCGTCTTGACGGGCAGCAGCACGCGGCGGTCCGCGCCTGCGAGGACCTCCCAGCGAGCGACGTCCGTAGCACCGTTCCAACTCACGTAGACCTCGACATGGCCGTTACGCGTCGATGCGGCGACGGCCGGCCTTCCGGTGGGGCGCGCCCCCTTCCAGGGCAGCCTGTAGGCGCGGTAGGTCTCCTCGCTCGGCCGGAAGGTCGCCTCGAAGACCGTCCGCCCACCCGGCGTGAACTCCGTCATGTACGGCTGACCGCCTCCCCAGCTGATGAAGGGATCGCCACTCGGCAGGATCTGCATGCTTCCCTGGCTGCGGGTGAAGAGAGGGGTCCTCGGGTGCTTGTACTCGTGGACGAGCGACACCGAGCGCGATCCCTCGTCCACGCGCAGCGTCAGGCCCCGGCTCTCCCTGTCGGGCGCGTTCGGGAAGCGTGTGCTGCCGCCGTTGTCGAACACCGTGATCGTGCCGTCGGCGTGGCGGACCGCGTGGTGCTGGCCCCTCATGTCCGTGCCGGGCCCCATGGTGAAGCTGCTCTGCTTCCCGCCGAGCTCCCACACCACCTTCCCGGTGTGGCGGTCGATCTCGAACAGGGCATCGGCGTTGCGCGCGGACAGCAGGAGCCGGTCGGGGCCCTCGACGCCGATCGAGTTGACGTGAAACGGGTCGAACGGCGCGTGTCCGCGCTCCGGAAAGGTGGTCAGGCGCACGCTCACGCTCGCCAGGCTGTGCCACTCGAACAGGACCAGGCCCGTGGCGACGTCGACCTCCTGGACGATCGAGTCCCAGACCGTGCCGTCGCGCGGGCCGTGGATCGAGGAGAGGTCGTACTTGACTGGCTCGTAGGCGGTGATCAGCGCCGTGCCCTGAGGCGTGACCTCGAACTCGTGCTGGTCCATCTGATAGCCGTTCCCCGCGTAGACGTGCTTGAGCAGGCGGTAGGAGTTGTCGAGGATGACGCCGTATCCGCGGCCCTTGCCGGTGAAGATGCGACCCTGCCACCACGTGAGGACCGGACGCCCGCGGTACGTCTGTGCGCGGAAGTCGTACGGGCTGAACGGCCAGTGGATCGGCAGGAACCAGATCAGCCGGCCGAGGCGGTCCCGGATGGTCGGCCCGTCCCGGCCCGCACCGCCCTTCACGCCCAGGAAGAGGTCGTCGTTCGATGCACCGGGGAGCGACCTCGTGATCTTGAGGTCCGGCGGCCGGAGGTCGGGACGGGTCTTGAACGACTGCGCCTCGGGCGGTGTCGTCTCGGAGTCCCCAGTGGGACGCCGGAACAGGTGCTTCGTGGTCGGCGTCAGGATGCGGAAGGTCACGGTGCCGTCCGGGTGCGCACCTGTCAGCTTCGCGGCGCCTCTGACGGTCACCAACTCGCCGTCGTCGAACGGCCGGTCGGGCACGAAGCTGAACCCGACGCGATCGGGATGTACGATGGCGCGGCCGCGGTGCAGGCCGCTCCGGGAGCCGGTCACAGTCAGGTCGTTCACCGCCGTTGCGCCGCGGAAGCTGATCTGCGTGCGCGGGTTCGCCGTGGTCGTGCCAGCGATGGGGTAGACGTCCACGGTGGTGGCGCTGGTCGCTCCAGGCGCCGCCGAGCTGCCCGCGAGGACGACGAGCGCGATGGCCGGCAAGGCCCACACCAAGCCCCGCCGTGCGGTCAAGGTCGGGAGGCCGGACCTGGAGGCGGATTCGCCGGCAGTATGAGCGACCGCCGGGGCACCTGCGTGAAGTTGAAGTCGCGGCGGAGGTCGCCGAGCTGTGGCGAGTTCTCGCGCACCGTCGGTCGGGGGTCCGGCCGCCCGTCGGTGGCCGGGTCGAGCCGCTGGCCTCCGAGGAAGTCATCCTCGATGAACTTCGCGTAGGCGTCCAAGCTCAGGACCTGGTCGTCGATGAAGCCGCGGCGCGCGTAGGGGCTGATCACGAGCCCCGGCACTCGCAGCCCGTAGCCGTTCCGATCGACCCGCGGGGGCGGAACGTGGTCGTAGAACCCGCCCCAGTCGTCCCAGGACAGGAAGATCGCGGTGCTCGACCAGTTCGGACCCTGCATCACCGAGTTGACGACCCTGGTCACCCACGACTGCCCCGCATTGATGGTGCCGCTCGGAGCGTGCTCGCTCACCCGCTGGTTGGGCACGACCCAGGAGACCGCGGGCAGCTGCCCCGAGCGGGCGGCGTCGTAGAAGCGGGAGACCGACTGGATGTTGCTGAGCTGGTGGTTCCGCCTGACCGTGTCGAAGTACGGGAGCGGGTTCCAGATTCCCGGCGACCCCACGTCCTGACGCTTGGCGCCGCACGAGAGCGCCGCGTCCTGCACGCAGTCCGGCTGTCCCCCCTTGAACACGTAGTAGCGCCAGCTGACTCCCGCCCGGTGGAGAAGCCACGTCAGGTCGGTCCAGGCGTAGTCGGGAGGCCGGTTCGTGTGCTCGAAGTCCGGCGGGCTGCCCGGGCCGGACAGGTCGTTGACGCAGCTGAAGGGATCTCCCGCGCGGCTGCAGCGCGCCGACCACTCCGAGACCATGAACAGGTGCTCGGGGAGGCTCCAGGACTTGTTCGGCTCGAACATCCGGTCCTGGAGCACGTAGTTGCGCGCGTAGGCCCAGTAGTTGGGGATCTCGCGGGCGTCGTGGTAGCCCATCACGTCCACCGCGGAGTTCGGCGAGCACACCGGGTCGTTCGGGTCCTTGCAGCGGTGGGGCGCGTGCTCCGCCGAGTAGATGAAGCCGTCCATCCGGCCGCCGTTCACGTCGATCTGCGCGAACTTCCTGGAATGCGGGCCGGCGCCGTGCCTGTCGCGCGGGTCGTGGTAGGGCTGCCAGCAGATCCCGGACTTCGGATCCGTTACGCACACGCTCGGCTCGCCGTTCTTCATGGGGATCCCGCGAGCGTCCGGATAGGTGCCGAAGTAGCTGTCGAAGGAGCGGTTCTCCTGCATCACGATCACGACGTGCCGGATCTTGTGAATGGGGTCCGGCCGCAGGCGACCGGCGATCGCGGAGCCGGACTGCGACCCGCCGCCCGGCAAGATCAGCGCCGCGCTCACGGCGCACGCGAGAAGCGCCACGGCCGGCAGGAGGCGGCGACGGTCGCCGGCCACGTTTTCCACTCAGCCCGCCTGCAGACGGGAGGCGCGCCGGGGGGCGGCGGCTGACGACAAGCGCGACGCCCGGGCGTCGCTCTTGGGCCGCTCGAACACCGCGAGGAGCGACAGCCCTGCCGGAAGGCGCACGCCGCGGCGCAGCAGCGCGGCCTCCAACCTGAGCGGGATCTCGAGGATCGCGTCGAGCGACCGCGGGGTGAGCGCCAGCTCCGACCGGCGCTGCCGCTCGCCCTGGCCCTTGAAGGCGATCCGGACCAAGGCCGCCGGCAGGAGGAAGAACGTGTTGAAGTGGGAGTCGCGAAGCGGTCGCCAGCCGGCGTCGACGGCGGCGCTCATCAGGGTGCGCCGGACGTAGCGGCGGTGATGGCCGTTCACCACGTCGTGTTGCGACCAGAGCGCGGGATAGGCGGGGACCGTGACCACCAGGTGACCACCGGGCACGGTGACGCGGTGCAGCTCGCGCAGCGCCAGGCCGTCGTCGGGCGTGTGCTCGATCACGTCGAGGCACGTGACGAGCTCGAAGCTGGCCGCGGCGAAGGGCAGCTCCTCGACGCGCGCACGCACCACCCGCGGGTGGCCGGCGCGGTGCGCGGCGGCGACTCCGAGCGGGTGCGGCTCGACACCCGTGATCTCGCCGTAGCGCGCGAGCTCGTCGAGCATGGCTCCCGATCCGCAACCGGCGTCGAGGATCCGGGTCGAGGGCGGCGGTCGCAGCCCGTCGAGCGTGTCGCAGACGATGCGCCTGCGGCCGCGGTACCACCAGTGACGCTGGCTCTCGTCCAGCATCGCCTGGAACTCAGACTCTTCCATGCCTCTTTCCATCTCCAGGGCGCAGTAACCGGAACACGTAACCCGACGAGCCGAGGCCCGTTTCGCTCGTCACGTCGACGCTGTGGGCACGGATCCAGCGGACGGCGCGCGTGCACTTCAGTGGGGGCTTCCTCGCGCTCCCGCAGCTCCCGCCGATCAGGGCGTAGCGAAGCTGACCGCTGCGGACGGCGCTTCGAACCCTGCCCACGGACGTGATCGGCCGTCTTTCCACGCCGTCGAGGATCATCACGGGGTGCGCGTCGCGGATTATCAGCGACGCGGCGCTCGGGTAGTCGGCCACGGCCGTCTCATACCGAGCACCGCGGGTTCGCGGCATCAGATAGGCGGACAACGCGTGGACCTCGCTCGGCGGGGTGTCGCCGAGGGCGCCCCCGTCTGTCGCGTGCGCTTTCACGAGCTGGATCGACGTACGCGCGGGCACGATCAGAAGGGCGATCGCCGCGAGCGCGCCGATGGCGCCGGCTCGCACCGCGGGGCCGGCGCCCAACGGACGCCCCGGTAGCACGATCAGGAGTGCGGCCGCCACCGCTGCGGCCGCAACAGGGACTGCAAACGAAGGTGCGATCAGGGCCGAGTAGAGGCACGCCGCGAACAGCGCCGCGATCCCGGCGGCGCACATCAGGGCACGCCGGTCGGCCAACCGCGCCAGCGCGACGACGCCGAGCCCAACCGCGGCCGCGACGGGCGGAGCCAGAGCCTCCAGGTAGCGCGGGTGCAGAGCACTCTGTGCGCTCAGGAGGATCGTCGCCAGCACCAGCCAGACGCCGATCGCGGCGGTCAGCGCGAGGCGCAGCCGCGGTGGCTCCGAGGGCCCCGCTCGGCTCCAGGGTCTCGTCGCGAGCGCGAGCCCACCGAGGAGCCACGCGGCGAGCAGCT
>VAWV01000143.1 GCA_005883295.1 Actinomycetota bacterium | reverse complement strand
CGGGGGAGTCTGGGGCTGGGGCGGGGTGTCGGTGGATCGCGCGGATGGGGACGTGTACGCGGCGACCGGGAACGCCGCCGGGAAGCAGCAGAACTACGGCTACTCCGAGCGCGTTGTGCGGCTCGGCCGTCACCTGAACGTCAAGCAGAGCAACTTTCCCTTCTCGCGCCTGCTCCTGATCGACCAGGATTTCGGATCCACGCCGATGCTCTACCGGTCGAAGGGATGCCCACCGCAGCTGACTGCCCTCAACAAGGACGGCGAGCTGTTCGTCTACCGGCGGGGCCGGATCTCAGGAGGGCCGTTTCAACGACTGTTGGTGGCGACCCCGAGGGACGACGGGGAATCAAGCCTGCTCGGCGTGACGGCGTACGACTCCTCCCGCCGCATGGTCTACGTCTCGAGTCCGAGCGACTCACCGGATCACCGGTATCACCGGGGCCTGATCGCATTCCACGTAGAAAGCGATTGCCACCTCACGGTCGCCTGGCAGGCTTCGATCGGCTCGAAGGGCCTGACTAGCTCACCCGTCGTGGCAGACGGAGTCGTCTATGTGGGAACTGGCCAGGCGGGGCAGGTGCGCGCCGTCGATGCCTCCGACGGCAAGCCGCTCGCGATCTTGCCCTTCGGCACGCCGGTCCTTGCCGCTCCAACGGTGGTCAACGGCTCCCTGCTGGCCGTGGGGTACAACGGCGTGCTCCACTCCTACCGGCCGCTATTGCCGGCAGCCCCGCTCCCCTAGCCGGAGCGGACACAGGCCCTGAGATGGCCTATCCTCTTCCCGCCTTGCGGCGTACCGTCCGGCCGCCCGGCGACCTAGCCTTATTCCCGCCGGCGCAGCGAAATCGCCGCGGGCACCGAACTCTCAGCTACTCGATTCGCCGTGGACGCACCGCGACCCACCATTCCGAGTGCCTGCGCCAATGGCGCGGGCCGGCATGCCGACCGCCCACGCGTGCTCGTTACGGGCGGCTCCGGGTTCATCGGCTCCCACGTGGTCGATGCGCTCGATGCGCGCGGGTACGAGCCGCGCATCTTCGACCTGCGCCAGTCGCCGCATCACGAGCCGGGGTCGGTCGAGACCGTGATCGGCGACGCGACGGACACGGCCGCCCTCGCGCGGGCCATGGATGGCTGTGCGGCGGTGATCCATCTCGCCGCGATGGCGGACGTGGGCCACGTGCAGGCGGACCCCGCGGGCGCCGAGCGGCTCAATGCCCGGGCCACCGCGGCCGTGCTCGAGGCGGCGCGCGCGACCGGGGTGCGGAGGGTCCTGTACGGCAGCACCATCTGGGTGTACAGCGACTGCGAGCCGACCGCGGTCGACGAGGGCACCCCGCTAGCCCATCCCGCCCACCTGTACAGCGCCACCAAGCTTGCGGGCGAGCTCTACTGCCGGGCCTATGCCGAGCTCTACGGCGTCGACTACACGATCCTTCGCTTCGGGATCCCCTACGGGCCGAGGGCGCGTGTCGCGGCCGTCGTCCCGGCGATGGTGGAGCGCGCACTGAAGGGCGACCCGCTGACGGTCGCAGGCGACGGCAGCCAGGGTCGCCGTTTCGTATACGTGGAGGACCTTGCGGCGGGGGTCGTCGAGGCGCTCAGGCCCGAGGCGGCCAACCGGGTCTACAACCTCGCCGGCACGGAGACGACCACGATCCTCGAGATCGCGCAGACGGTCAGGGACACGCTCGGCAACGTCGAGATCGCGCACACCGAGGCCAGGGCCGGTGACTTCGGAGGCAAGGAGGTCTCGAGCGAGCGAGCCGTGCGTGAGCTCGGCTGGCGGGCGTCGACCCCCTTCGAGGAGGGCGTCCGCCGCTACGTTGCCTGGCGCGAGGCCAACGAGCCTGTGCTGGGCGAGCCAGTCGTGCAACCGGAGCCTCTCGATGTGCGGCGTCCGGTCTGGCGCGACCGCCTCCTGCCTCGCCTCCCGCCGCTCCTGCCGAGCCCGCGCCGCGCGCTGAGCATGGCCGCCGTCGCGGCGAGCCTGGGGTGGGGGGTGATGAGCGACGACTCGTTCTCCACGTTCGCGAAGATCTTCGGAGGCGGGCCGACCACGAGCGTTCACACAACCCGTCCGGTCGTGGGAGTCGTGATCGACGCTCCGCAATCGCTCGCGGGGGAGGTAGCGAACGAGCTCCGCAGCGATGGCGGCGCGGCGTCGATCGGGCTGAGCGGCAAGGTGGACACCGTCACGCTCGCGGCGATCCGGCAGAGCGGCAGCGATCCCCTGCCGCGACTCAAGCCCGGAGGGCCGATTCGCTGGATGGGGACGCGCTCACAGGTCAAGCGCCTGGGTCGCGACCTCGGCGTGACCGGCCACATCTACTACGAGGCGCCCGCCAAGGGCTTCACGTACACGCAGAACCTGCTCGCGCACACGGCGGGCGCTTCCGCCGTGCGCGGCCAGATCCGGCTCGCCGGAACGGGCCCGATCGGGCACATCGACCGTGGCGACATCATCCAGGTCACCCTCACGGAATCCAGCTGGCGGGACCGCCTGGCCGCGCTCTGCAGCCAGCTCCACGCGCGGCACCTGCGCGCGGTGCCCGCGGACGACCTGATCCGGCACCCCGCGTAGGCGTTACGCGAGCGGGGTCTCGCCGCTCGCCACGGCTGAGCCTCACGCCACCCGCTCGATCGCGTCGGACTCCTCCTCGGCCGCGATCAGGTCGAGCACCGCGTCCTCGATCGGCCCGTGCAGGGAGTCCATGTCGCTCGCATCGGCCACCTCGCCGAGCACGCCGCCGATCGTCAGTCCGGAGTCGAAACGGTCGAAGACGCGCGGGTCGATGTACGAGGCGCGGCACACCGCCGGCGTGTTGCCGAGGTAGCGCGCGACCTCGGTGACCGCGCGGGCCTTTGCGCGCTTCCGGGCGGTCTTCGATCCCGAGGCCGCCGCGCCCGAGACGGCGAGGGCGACGGCTGCCAGGACCGTGGCGTTCCAGGTGCGGAAGTCCTTCGCGGAGAAGTCGCCGCCGGTGACCTCTTTCACGTACGCGTTGATGTCGCCGGACCTCACGTCCCGCCAGCGCCTGCCCTCGCGGTAGGCCAGCAGCTCCGGGCCGCCGCCTCGACGTCGCTTGAGCTGGGCCACGATCTCGTGCACCATGGGGTCGACCATCGACTGCACGCGCCGGCGCCCGCTCTTCGCGGGATAGTCGAAGGTCAGCGTCCCGTCGCCGAGCTCGACGTGCGACTTGTGCATCGTGGCCAGGCCGTAGGACTCGTTCTCCGCCTTGTAGTCCTCGCCACCGACCCGGAAGAAGCCGCGGTCCAGCAGGCGCACCGCACAGGCGAGCACCCGCTTCGGCGGAAGCCCCTCGAGGGGCAGGTGCCGGGACACGCGGCGGCGCATGAGCGGCAGGGTCCGCGCGAACTCGACCATGGAGTCGAACTTCTCCTGGTCGCGCCGCTCGCGCCAGCGCCGGTGGTAGATGTACTGCTTGCGGCCACGAGCGTCGATTCCCGTCGCCTGGATGTGGCCCATCGGGTGGGGGCAGATCCAAACGTCTTCCCAGGCCGGTGGGATCGCGAGCTCCGCGATCCTCTCGATCACCTCCGGGTCCTCCACGCGGTTGCCATCCGAGTCGATGAGCTCGAAGCCGCGCCCTCGCCGGCGCCTCGTGATCCCCGGGCCTGCGCAATCGACCCGTCGCAGCCTTGCCATGGGACGCCTATTACCCGGGGAGCGGCAACGCCAGTGCGCCGAGCCTCGCGAGCACGGCGGCGGAGGGCCCCGCGACCACGCGCGAGCGCATATCGAGCTTGAGCGAGGCGCCGAGCTCCCCGTCCGCCACGTCCGGGAACGCGACCGTTCCACCGGCCTCGCGGACGATGAGCTGACCGGCGGCCGCGTCCACTGAGCGGGAGGCGCGCAGCGAGATCATCGCGTCGAAGCGCGCCGACGCGACGTGGCAAAGGGACATCGCGATCGACCCAATCATGCGCAGTCGCCGCGCGCCCGTCGCGGCGAGCGCCTCGGCCGCCTCGGCGACAGTCCTGGGATGCGCCGACTCGACGCCAAGGATCTCGAGTCCCCGGTCGGTTGCGAGGGCGAGGCGGTCGTCGCCGAGGAAGGCTCCCTTCCCCCGAGCCGCCCACCACTCCGCCTCCGACGACAGCGCGGCAACGTAGCCGAACACCACGTCGGCCATCGTGTCTCCCGCCGCCACCGCGATCGACAGCGCGTAGGGCGGGAGGCCCCGCTTGGCGTTCAGCGAGCCGTCGATCGGATCCACGATCACGAGCACGTCGCCGCCGCCCTCGATCGGCACGAGGCCGCGCTCCTCGCTCACGGCCGTGACCCCCACGCCGAGCGACCCGATCTCCGCCAGCACCGCGTCCTCCACGGCTCGGTCGATCGCGAGCGACATGTCGCCACCCTCGCCGCGCCCGGTCTCGCGCGCCCGGTCCGCGTAGCGGGGGTACTGCGCGAGGGTCTCGCGCGCGACGCGCGCGGCGCTGCGGGAGACGCCCAGCCAATCGGCCGAAAGAGCGGCCTCTGCGCCCGCGGGGGACCCCATCCGGCGGCTTATCCTAGGAGCGATGCCGTCCGCCGCCGGGGCGCTGAGCGCCGCCCAGCTAGATGCCGTCAGCCACGCCGGCGGCCCGTTGCTGGTGCTCGGCGGTGCAGGCACCGGGAAGACGCGGACACTCGAGGAGCGCTTCGCGTGGCTCGTGTCGGAGGGGACCCCGCCCGACGCGATCCTGGCGCTCACACTCTCGCGCGCGGGCGCCGCGTCGATGCGAGCTGCGCTCGAGTCGCGGATGGACGCGGCCTGGGAGGAGCTGTGGGTCTCCCCGTTCGGTGAGCTTTGCGTGCGCCTGCTGCGGGATGAGGCGATCGAGGGGGGCGTCGACCCGTTCTTCGCGCCGGTCACGCGGCCGGACCGGCTCGCGCTGCTGCTCGACAGGATCGACGACCTCCGGCTGCGACACCACGAGATACGCGGGAACCCCGCCGCGCTGCTCGGCAGCATCATCGCCCGCATCGATCGGCTCAAGGAGGAGATGGTCATGCCGGGCGACTACCTGGGGTACGCGCATGCCCTCGAGGAGGAGGCCCGGGACGACGCCGAGCGGACCCACGCCGAGCGCGAGCTCGAGTTCGCCGCCGTTTACGAGGCCCACGATCGCATCCTTCGCGACCGCGGTGCGCTCGACTCGGGCGACCTCGTGCTGCGGGCCTTCAACCTCCTCCACGAGAAGCCGCACGTGCGCCGCCGGCTGGCCACGCGATTCCGCCACGTGCTCGTCGACGACCTCCAGGACGTGAGGTTCTCCGAGGGGATGCTGCTGAGGCTCCTCTGCCAGGAGCACCGCAACGTGACGGCCGCCGCCGACGAGGACCAGGCCATACGAAGGCGGGGCGGTGCCGCTGCGAAGAACATCGACGACTTCCGCCGCGAGCATCCGGACGCGCGGGTCCTGCGGCTCGAGCGCAGCTACCGCTCGGGCCGCCGCATCCTTCAGGCGGCGCAGGCGGTGATGGCCCCGATCGCCGGACCCGACGACCACCGGCCCCGGGCGAGCAGGTCGGGCGAGGTGTCCTTCTGGCACTGCCGGTCGGAGCGCGCGCAGGCCCAGCGGGCCGCCGTCGAGGCGGAGCGCCTGATCACCACGGGTGGTGTGCCGCCGCGGGAGCTGTGCGTTCTCGTGCGCTCCGTGGAGGGGGACGGCGCGCTCGTCGGGTCGGCCCTGGAGGAGCGCGGCGTGCCGTTCCGCCTCGCCGGCGCGGCCGCGTACTTCCAGCGCTCCGAGGTGCGCGACGTGCTCGCGTGGCTGCGGCTGCTCGCAGATCCGAGCGACTCGAACGCGGTGGTCCGTGCCCTCTCCCGTCCGCCGATCGATCTGCGGCCGGTCGACGTCGCCCGGCTCACCCAGCTCGCGCGCCGGCGCAAGCTGGACATGATCAGCGGTATCGAGGCCGCGGTGGAGACGCCGCAGCTCTCTCCCGAGGGCCGCGACAGGGTCCTGGCCTTCCTCCGCATCTACCGCGCCGCGTGCCGCGCGTTCGACGAGATGTCGCCGGACCGCTTCGTGCACCGGCTGATCGAGCGGATCGGCCTGCGGCGCCAGCAGGTGTTCGCCGCCCAGTACGACACCGTCGAGCGGCTGGTGAACATCGCCAAGCTTGCCGAGCTGGCGGCCGGCTTCGTCCGCCGTGAGCCGGGCGCGTCGTCGCGCGACTTCGCGCGGCATCTGGCTGCGGTGGCCGAGGCCGGATTGCCCGAGGACGAGATTCCCGCGCCCGAGCCCGCGGGCGCGGTCCGCATCATGTCGATGGATGCCGCGAAGGGGCACGAGTTCGACCACGTCCTGGTGCTCGGGCTCGGTGCGGCGGCGATGCCCGGCGCGCGGCGGCCGCGGCCCGACGACGTCCCGGTGGAGCTGGTCAAGGAGACGCAGGCAGCCGGCGAGGATCCGAGGGCCGTGCACGAGGCGGAGATGCGGCGGCTGCTGCACATGGCGATGACGCGTGCGCGCCGTGGCCTCGTGCTCTCCTGGGCGGAGACCGGCGAGCACGGCGCCGCGGCCCGGCCATCACCGTTCCTCGACGAGGCGCGCGCGGCCCTCGAGGGGACCGAGGAGGTGGTAGAGGAGGAGCTCTTCGGACCGGCGGAGGGACTCCACGCGACCTTCCGCATGATGCGCGACGAGCTACTCGACACCGTGTCGCAGGTCGCCGGCCGGCTGGGGGAGATGCGGCTCGACACCTACCTGGAGGTGTCGCGCTCGGTTGCGCGGTACCTGGAGCTGCTGAAGCTTGCCGCCCTCATCGAGCGGGGGAAGTCCGGCCAGCGCGTAAGCGATGCGCTCGCGGAGGTGAACGAGCTGCTGCTGCAGGGGGCGAGCCCCGAGCAGCGGGAGTTGTTCATGCTCTCGGCTCTCGACGACTACCTGCTCGACGCGGAGGGTGACGAACGGCGCCGTCGCGAGGCCCTCGGCGCGCGTCCCGACGATACGCTCGAGCCGTTCATTCCGCACCGCGGGGACGGGCTGCTGCTATCGGCCTCGGACATCGAGACCTACCGCCTCTGCCCGCTCAAGTACAAGTTTGCGCGCGTCTTCCGGATCCCGCAGGAGCCGTCGATCAACCAGCGGTTCGGGATCGTCGTGCACCAGGTGCTGGAGCGCTTCCACGCCGACGGCGGTGGGTCGCTCGAGCACCTCATGCAGCTGTTCGAGGCCGCCTGGCAGCGGTCCGGGTTCGGCGACGCCAACGACGACCTGCAGTTCCGCGAGCGCGCGGTGGCGGCCCTGCGCCGGTACTGGGAGCTGGACCGCGAGCGCGAGGGCGAGCCCGTGTCGTTCGAGCGCAGCTTCTCGTTCCACCTCGGCCGTCACCTCGTGCGCGGGCGGGTGGACCGCGTGGATCGCCTCCCCGACGGCCGGCACGAGCTGATCGACTACAAGACCGGGAAGCCGAAGACCGCGCGCGAGCTGCGTGAGGACGTGCAGCTCTCCCTCTACCAGATGGGTGCGCGCGAGGCGTGGGGCCTCGAGACCTCGGCGCAGAGCTACTACTACGTGCTCGACAACCGCAAGGTTCCCGTGGCCCACTCCGAGGAGGAGCTCGAGCGGGTGCGGGGCACCGTCGCCGAGATCGCGGACGGCATCCAGTCGCACCGGTTCGAGCCCAAGCCGTCGTACGAGCTCTGCAGCTTCTGCGACTACCGCATCGTGTGCCCGGCGGCAGAGAAGTAGTGGAGCAGCGGGTCTCCCTCTCGCGCTAGCGCTGTCTTAGGATTGCCGCCCGATGCGGTGTCCGTCGTGCCACAACGAGGTACCGGACGGCAACTTCTGCGTGGTGTGCGGGCACGAGCTCGGGAAGGACGTGCCCGAGCGCCACAGGTTCCTCACAGCCGTCTTCGGGGTCCCCTCCGAGTCGCTCCTGGCCAGGCGGCGGCGCTTCGCCGCCAACCCGCGGGAGGGCGTGCTTCGCCCGAGCGTGGTGACGAGTCTGTTCCCGCAGCTCCCGCAGTCGTCGATGATCGCTTTCAGGGTCTCCCTGGTGGGCGGCCTGGCGGTGGTGCTCGCACTCGGCCTGGCCAAGCTCTTTCCGCTGGGGCTCATCGCCGGCGCGGTGCTGGTCCCGACGCTGGCGATCCTCTACTTCGTCGACGTGGACGTCTACGAGGACCAGCCCTTCAGGGTGGTTGCGGTCACCCTGCTCTGGGGAGCGGCGACCGGCATCGGCTACGCGTTCTTGGTGCGGGCCGTCTCGCCGACCGGCGCGCGGCTGTTCGCGGAGAGCAACGGCCACCAGTTGCTCACGCGCGGGATCCTGCTGCCGCTGCTCAGCGTGGCGTTGATGCTCGCCGGCCCGCTGATCCTCCTGCCCTATAGGCGCTTCAACGACGCACTCGACGGCGCGACCTTCGGGGCGGGGTCGGGGGTGGCCTTCGCAGGCGGCGCGCTGATCGTGCACGCATTCGACACGCTCGCTGACGGATTCCGACCGCCGGGTCAGGTCGGGCCCTGGCTGGTCAAGCTCGCGGACATCGCGATCGCGCTGCCCGTGCTGTCCATGGCGACCGTCGGCGCTCTCGCGGGAGCCTTCTGGCTGCGCTACCGGGCGCCTGTGGGGGATCGAAGAGCGCTCGGGCGGTTGGGCAAGCCGGTGTACGCGGTCCCGCTGGCCTGCCTGCTGATCCTGGCGGGCGCAGTGATCCAGTTGGAGCTCCCGATCCTGCTCGCGCTGATCGTGCTGCTGGCGCTGGACGCGGTCGCGCTCGTCTGGCTCCGCGCCGTGGTGCACGTGGGCCTGCTGGAGGAGGCCGTCGAGGCGGAGGCCTACGGCCCGGAGATCACGTGCGCCAACTGCGGGCATCCCACGCACGCCCACACGTTCTGCGAGCACTGCGGGATGGCGCTGGCCGCGCTGCCCAAGATCCGGACCTCCGCCCCGCCCGTCTCCCCCGTTCCACCGCCGGAACCCGCAGGAGGCTAGGGCGTGGCTGCCGAGACAGGTCAGCCTCGGCCGCGCGGCTCGGCGGGGAGCCGCCTCGGCCGTCGGCGGACGCTGATCGGGGCGGGCGCCCTTCTCGCGCTCTTCGTGGGCGCCGCCATCGGCGTGGTCGCCCTGCGCAAGCCGGCACCGGCGAAGGTGCTCTGCCCGCCCGGGGCGCCCTGCGCACCACCAAGCGGAAAGCCGCTCGCGAACCTCAAGACGTTCAGGAGCCCGGCCGGGTTCCGGCTGGAGTACGACGGCAGCACCTTCAAAGTCCAGGGACAGGCGTCCGACTACATCGAGCTCCTTGCGTCGACCAGGTATGGAGAGTCGCTCCTCTGGATCGAGGGAGCTCCCTCCAGCCAGCTGTCGCCGCAGGCCATGATCAAGCGCCGGATCGACGACCTCGGCGGTCGCGTGATCGGGAACCTGGTGATCGATGCCCGTCCGTGGCACAGGATCCTGGGTGCATCGGTGGGATGGCGCGCGGGGGTTGGCGCCAACTATGCGGGCACGATCGACACCCCCCAGGGCACGGCCGATCCGGTCACGGTGGGGTCGGTGGCCGCCACCAACGGGAAGCTGACGATCGCGGCCACGTACGTCACGACCGTCACCGATGAGCGGCACCGGCGCGGCGTGCTCACTGGCCTCGATCAGGTAGTGAACACCGCTCGCTGGCAGGGGGACCTCGGTTTCTGATGACGATGCGCCGCACGACCCCGGCGATCGTCGCGCTACTGGCCGCGGCCGGCGTGGCAGCCGCCGCGCTCGCTCTTCGGCCCGGTTCCTCGGCGCCGGCGCGCCACGCTGCGACGCATCCCTCGGCCGGGCTCGTGCCGCGGGGCGGGCTTACCGGTGACCGCGGCCGGCGAGTCGGCGCGACCGCTCCCGAACGCCGGATCCGGGTCTCGCTCGTCCTGCATCAGCCCCGCACCGCGGCGCTCCGGCGCTACCTCCAGCAGGTGCAGGATCCCGGCTCGCCCGTCTATCGCAAGTTCCTCACCCCCAGGCAGTTCGGAGAGCGCTTCGGGCTCTCCGACGTGTCGTTGCGCGAGCTCCGGGGCAGGCTCACCGGGCTTGGCCTCCGCGTCGGCCGCAGTGAGCTGCAGCGCACGAGCCTCGCGGTCGAGGGCCGCGCGGACCAGCTGCGGCGGGTCTTCGGGCTCAGCTTCGGTGACTACGCGACGCGCTCGGGCGCCCGCTACTACGCCGCCGAGACGAAGCCGGTGGTGCCGGGCGGGCTCGGAGCCTACGTCGACGGCGTGTCCGACCTGTCCAACCGCCCCGACATCCATCCGCGCGACATCCCGGCCGGCGGGCTCAGGCCCATCGACGTGGTCAAGGCCTATGACATCGCGCCGCTTTGGAAGAAGGGGATCAAGGGCCACGGCCAGACCGTCGCGATCTTCTCGCTCGGCACGTTCGACAAGAACGACGTCGCTCTCTTCGACCGACAGGTGGCCAAGGCCAGCGGTCCGCCCGTGGAGTCAGTGACCGTGCCGGAAGACGGCGAGGTGCTGGACACGAGCTCCAACAACGACGCCAATGGGGAGGTCGCGCTCGACATCCAGGTGATCCGCGGCATCGCGCCTCAGGCCAAGATCCTCAACTACGAGGCGGCGGTCAACGGCGACAACGAGTTCTTCCCCCACTTCGCGGACATCATCGGCAAGATCGTCTCGGACGGCCGGGCGAAGGTCATCAACATCTCCTACGGGGTCTGCGAGGGCAACCCCATCCTGGGCGCGGCCGAGCGCCAGGCGATCGACCGCCAGGTGGCGGCGGCGCTGGCCGTAGGGATCAACATCTACCAGGCCTCCGGAGACGCGGGCGCGTACGAGTGCTCGGCGACCCACGATCCGAGCGACCTGAGCCTCTCGATCGGCTTCCCCGACGGCAGCCCGAACGTCATCCAGGTGGGCGGGACGCTTCTGTCGGTGGCCAGCGATGGCAGCTACTTCGACGAGCAGGCCTGGGAGAACCCCTTCTCGGGCGGCGCCACCGGGGGCGGCCTGACCAGGTTCTACGCCCGGCCGAGCTGGCAGACCGGGCCCGGTGTCCAGAACCGGTTCTCGAACGGCAGGCGGCAGGAGCCCGACGTGAGCGGACCGGCCGACCCCGCCTCGGGCTACGTCGTGTGCCTGTACGGCGGCTGCAAGAACGAGATCGGCGGCACCAGCGCGGCGGCACCATTCTGGGCGGCGATCACAGCGCTCGTGCAGCAGTACGCCTCGAAGCACGGAGCCGGGAAGCTCCCCTACCTGAACCCCGTCTTCTACAGGTTCGGAAGGACGCCGAGCATCGCGAGGCTCGTCTTCCACGACATCACCAAGGGCAGCAATCGCTTCCACCCGGCCACCCGGGGCTGGGACTTCGCCACAGGTGCCGGTGGCGCACTCGGAGGAGGAGCTCGAGCGGGTGCGCGGCACGGTCGCCGAGATCGCCGACGGGATCCAGGCCCACCGCTTCGAGCCGAAGCCGTCGTACGAGCTCTGCTCCTTCTGCGATTACCGGATCGTGTGCCCGGCGGCCGAGAAGTAGCCGCCGCGGAGCGCCAGCGCGGCAGCCGAGCCCCGCTGGCAGCAAATGCGCGGAACGTGCGGGGAAAAGCTTCGACGATCCGCACCTGGCATTGACTCAGCCCGCTCTTCGCGGGAGAGTCCCGGCGCTGCTTGCCTCGCAGAGGGGAGTGGGGTGAACCGGAATGACCCCGACGCCCGGGGCTCTGTCAGCGCGGGTCGTTCGGCCCGCGCTGGCGGAGGAACCGCTGGAAGTCGCGTGCGATCGCGTCGGCCGACGGGATCTGGTCCGGGGTCACCTCCGGCTGGATCTCGTCGATCGTCTGCTCGAGGCGCTCCACGAAGCTCTTGACTTCGGGGTCGCTCGCCACCGCGGCGCTCACCTGCCGCTCGTAGTCCTCGGCGGATTCCTCCAGGTCGAGCGCCTCGACCGCGACGCCGGCCACGCCCTCGAAGCTGCGGATCAACGCCAGGGCCGCCTTGGGGTTGGGCGCCGCCGCCACGTAGTGCGGGACCGACGCCCACAGTGAGACCGACGAGACGCCGGCCCGGGCGCAGGCGTGGTGCAGGACGCCCACGATGCCGGTGGGCCCCTCGTAGGTGGAGCGCTCGTACCCCAGCTTCTCGACCAGCTCGCCGTTCGAAGCGATCCCGGTAATCGGCACCGGGCGGCTGTGGGGCACGTCTGCGAGGAGCGCCCCGAGGGTGATGACCATGTGCGCGTCGAGCTCCCGGGCCGCGTCGACGACCATCCCGGTGAACTGCCCCCACCGCAGAGACGGCTCGGTGCCCTGCACCAGAAGGAGGTCGTGCTCCGCGCCGGTCACCTGCGCCGCATGGATGCTGTTCTCGGGCCACTCGATGACCCGCGTGCGGCCCTCGCTGAGCCGGACCGTCGGGCGCACCGCCGTGAAGTCGTAGAACTCCTCGGGGTCGATCCGCCCGACCTCCGTCGCGTCGAAGCTGTCGATCAGGAAGGCGAGCGCCGCTGTCGCCGCCTCGCCGGCGTCGTTCCAGCCCTTGAACGCGCACACCACGAGCGGGCTCTTGACAGCCGGCCGCTCGCTCCACTCGATCCGGTCGAATGTGAGCCGATGCCCCTCGCCCGCTCCGACAGCACGATTCGCGCCGCGCGCGGCGACGACTTCGAGGCCGTGACGAACCTGCTCGAGAAACTCGGCCGCGCGAAGGTGACCGACGCCACGCGCGACGACTGCCGCGCGATCTTCTACCAGCAGGTCGTCGACCCGAATGCGCACCACATGGTGGCGGAGACCACGAGTGGCGAGGTGGTCGCCTTCTGTTCGCTCCACTTCCGCGCGCGGCTCAACCACGTGAGCGAGGAGGCCTGGATCCCGGACCTGATCGTGGCGGAGCACGCGCGCAGCCAGGGGATCGCGATGGCCTTGCTGGAGGAGGCCGAGCGGCGGGCTCTCGACCGCGGCTGCTGGCACCTCACGCTCGAGTCCGGCCACCAGCGCGCGGAGGCCCACGCGCTCTACCGTCGGTTCCGCATGCGCGACGGAGCGCGAGTGACCGTCTGGGCCGCTGCCCGAGCGGGCGCGGCGATGGCTGCCGCGCTGATTGCCGGCGGGTGCGGCGGTGGGGGCGGCGGCGGCACGGGCGCGGCCCACCACGCTCAGGCGGTCCGGCCGGCCCACGCGCGGGCACCGCTGCGGGCCTTCAAGCCCCTCTCCGTGCCGGCCCGTCCCGTGTCGCGGACGGTGCGCGTTCCCATCCTCACCTACCACCGGGTCCACGTGTACGCGACCGAGCTCACGAAGTCCCAGCCGGACCTCACGGTGGAGCCGGCGGTCTTCCGGGCCGAGATGGCAGCGATACACGCAGCCGGCTATACGACGATCACCCAGCGGCAGCTCTTCGATGCCCTCTACCACGGTGCAGCGCTGCCCCGAAAGCCCGTGATCGTCTCCGTGGACGACGGCTACGTGGACGACGTCACCCAGGTCCTGCCGGCGCTCCGCCGGTACGGGATGAGAGCCACCTTCTACGTGATCACCGGGCGCGTGCACGAGCCGGGGTTCCTGAGCACCCGCCAGATCCGGGAGCTCGAGGCCGCCGGCATGGACATCGGCGCCCACACCAGGACCCACCCCAACCTGCCCGCGCTCCCGGCCGCGGCGCTGCGCTCCGAGGTGGGCGGCTCGGCCGCCGACCTGCGCGCGATCCTGGGCCACCCCGTGTACTGGTTCGCCTACCCCTACGGGGCCTTCGACGCCCGGGTGGTCACGGCGGTGCGGCGAGCCGGGTTCCTATTCGCGGTCACGACCAGGGGCGGCACCACGGCATCGACGGCCGCCCCCCTCGAGATCCCGCGGATCCACGTGGGCCGCTCGGCGACCGCCCAGAGCGTGCTGGCGCTGCTCGGCGGCTAGGGGTCAGTGGCGCAGCGCCGGGGGCGGGATCTCGTAGCGCTTGGCACGCGGCATGCTGTGGCCGCTGCTCGCCGCGCTCAACCGGGCCGCGCTCGCCCGCGCCACGGGGTAGCGGAGCAAGGCGATCCAGGTGGGCTTGTCGATCCTGCCGTTCACCTTCAGTCCGTTGCTCCGTTGGAACTTCTTCACGGCGCGTGTGGTGGCCCCGTCGAAGACGCCGGTGCGCGGCGCGCTCTGCCCCGCCCCGCGTAGGTGCTCCTGGGCCCACAGGACAAGGTCGAAGAAGCCGCCGCCCTGGCTGAGCGTGGCGTAGTCCTTCACGACGCCGTGGTGGAACGCCGATAGCGGGTCGCCGACCGCCTTCCAGCCCGTGTTGGTGGCCTCCTGCCAGTCCCACCAGCTCACGCCGCGCGCGCCCTCGGCACGGGCGTACTTGCGGAAGCGGATGATCTCCGAGCGGGCGGGGTCCTGGTAGAGCTGCCCGAGCGGGTAGATCGGCCGGCCGTAGGGCCTGTTCCAGAGATAGGTGTGGCCCATCACCGTGTCGACGCCGTAGCCGATCGCCTTCCAGTACACCTGGGGGACGTTGAACTGGGCGCCGCCGGGGCCCAGGAAGACGGAGTAGGGGAAGGACGGGTGGTAGTCGACGTACGGGAAGCCGGCGAGTCCGATCGGATAGTGCTTCCCCGCCTTGCTGCGCAGCTTGCGCATGTACTTGATCGCCGCGGAGTACTTGCCCTCGTACTGGGCCTCGGCGTCGATGACGAAGCAGTCGGCGCCGGTCTTGACGGCCTGCGCGGCGACGGTTGCCTCATCACCGGGACGGTCCCCATAGACGTACTGCCAGCCGCAGACCTTGAGCCCGCCCGCCCGAAGGGGACGCACCACCTGCGAGAACTGCGGCCAGTAGGTGGTCCCGTCGCCGCTCTTGACGAAGACGGTGCGGACCTTGTGGGCACGGGCCCTCGCGATGATCCCCGGGATCGAGCCCCCGTTCGACTGGTTCACGTACCAGATCCACATCCCGCTCCCGTCGAAGGCCGTGGCGCTGCTCCGCCCGGTGGATGCAGTCACGCCGCCGGTGCGGCTCGCGCTCGCCACGCCGCCGCTCGCCGCGACGATGGCCACGCTGGCGATTGCACAGACGATGTA
>VAWV01000142.1 GCA_005883295.1 Actinomycetota bacterium | reverse complement strand
GCCGTCCTCGGCCCTCGGCCGCGAACCCGTGACGGGCGCGTCGAGAAACGCGGCGCCGCGCTCGTCCCTGAGGCGCTCGGCGATCGACCGCGAGGCACTCGGCGCGATCGTGGACATGTCGATCGCCAGATTGACGATCGACAGGCCCTCCGCCGCCCCGTCGCGGCCGAACAGCACGTCCTCCAGCTCGGGCGAGTCCGGGAGCATCGTGATCGCCAGCTGGGCGCCCGAGGTCGCGCCGCCCGGCGTCGCCGCGACCCGCACGCTCTCGCCAGGATGTTCGGCGGCGAACTCCTCGGCGCGCTCGCGCGTCCGGTTCCAGACCGTCACGTGAAACCCCGCGCCGACCAGGTTGGCGGCCATCGGGCGCCCCATGATCCCGAGCCCGAGGAACGCCACTCGCTCGATCGCCGCCATGCGCCGCGCAGCGTACCGGCGGCTAGTCGGGCTCGCCGTGGCCGCCGCCGCCCGGCGTCTCGATCCGGAGGCGCTGGCCGGGGGCGAGCGTTCCCATCGCCTTGGGTGGCAGCTCCTCTCCGTCGAGCAGGTTGCGGCCAGCCGATCCGGGCTCGCCACCGCCCGCACCCCGCGGGCCGTGGCGGCGCCGCTCCGTTAGCAGCGAGTACTGCATCTCCTCGAGCGCCTCGACCTCCCGGATCACCCCGTCGCCGCCCCGATGACGGCCCGCCCCGCCGGAGCCGCGGCGCACGGCGTACTCGATCGCGCGGAGCGGGAACTCGAGCTCCAGCGCCTCGATGGGGGTGTTGAGCGTGTTGCTCATGGCCACGTGCACCGCGCTCGGGCCATCCGCGTCCGGGCAGGCGCCCTGCCCCCCGCCGATCGTCTCGTAGTAGGTGAAGGCGTCGCTGCCAAGGGTCAGGTTGTTCATGGTCCCCTGGCCGAGCGCCCGTCCGAAGGCCTCCAGCACCAGGTCGGCCACGCGCGAGGAGGTCTCCACGTTTCCGGCCACAACGGCAGCGGGTGGCCGCGCGTTCAGCAGTGAGCCCTCGGGAACCGTGACCTCGACCGGGCGGTACGCGCCGGCGCACGGCGGCACGTCGGGGTCGGCGAGCACCCGGACGGCGAAGTAGCACGCCGAGTGGGTGACCGCGAGCGGACAGTTCATGTTGCCCTCGTGCTGGTCCGCCGAGCCGGTGAAGTCGAGGCTCAGCGAGTCGCCGTCAACACGTGCCCGCAGCCGCAGCTCCAGATCCCCCTCGGGCGCCTCCAGCACGTCGCTCGCCTCCCGCTCGCCCGCGCCGAGCCTGGCGATCGCTGCCCGCGTACGCCGCTCCGCGTAGTCCAACCGCGCGGTTCGCCGCGAGCTGGGCGCGGAGGTCCGCCACCCGCTGGCTCGGTCCCCGCATCCGCTCCACGATGCGGCCCAGCACCTCGCGGTCGAGCTCGCCGCGCCGCACGAGCCGCGTGGGCTCGAGCACGACGCCCTCCTCGTCGAGCCGACGCGAGTCCGCGGGCATGCTGCCCGGGATCCGGCCGCCGACGTCCGCGTGGTGCGCGCGGCTCGCCGCGTACCCGGCCAGCTCACCCTCCACGTGAACTGGCGACACCACGGTGATGTCCGGGAGGTGGGTCCCGCCGCGGTACGGGTCGTTCAGCACCCAGGCGTCGCCCTCCTCGGGGTCCTGCTCGCGCACGGCCTCGACGGCGGCGGGCATCGCGCCCAGGTGCACGGGGATGTGCTCGGCCTGCATGGCCATCTCGCCGTGCGCGTCGAAGATGGCGGTCGAGGCGTCGCGGCGCTCCTTGATATTGGCCGAGTGCGCTGAGCGCACCAGCACCACGCCCATCTCCTCGCAGGCCGCGCGCAGGGCGCCCACCATCACCTGGAGCGTGACCGGGTCCATCAGCGGCGCTCCACGAGCAGGGTCCCGCCGGCGGTCGGGACGCACGACCAGCCCGGAGGCACCACCAGGGTCGCCTCCGGCAGCTCCACGATTGCGGGCCCGTCGAGCCGCCCGCGCGGTGGACCCGCCACCACGGCCGCGTCCGCACCCCGGCCTTCGAATATCGCCTCCCGCGTTGCTCTCTCCTCGCCCTCCGGCGGCGCGCCCGGCGGTAGCTCGGCGGCCGGGTGAGCGACCGCCACGCGCACGGTCACGAGCTCGAGCTCGGCGTCGGGATCCGAGTATCCGTAGCGCTCCTCGTGCACGGCGTCGAAGGCGCGCCGCAGTTCCGCGGGGTCCGGCCTCGGGTCTCCCGGGATCGTCAGCTCGAACGCCTGGCCCGCGTAGCGGAGGTCGAAGGCCGCGCGCACCTCGGTGTCATCCGCGCCGGCGAGCTCCTCACGCCCGCGCGCCACGAGGTCCGCGACCTCCTCGGCCACCGCGCCGGAAGTGAATTTGGCGCCGGATAGGAGTACGCTCCGCACCAGATCGCGGCGGAGCTCGGACGCGATGAGGCCAACGGCCGACAGCACGCCGGATGAGGGCGGCACCAAGACGCGGTTCATCTCGAGCTCCGCCGCGATAGCGACGGCGTGAAGCGGACCGGCGCCGCCGAAGGCGAGCAGTGCGAAATCGCGCGGGTCGACACCGCGCTCGACGGTCATCACCCGCACCGCGCGCGCCATCTCGGCGCTCCCCACGCGCACGATCCCGGCCGCCGTCTCCTCCAGCGACAGCTCCAGTTCGCGCCCGAGGCGCTCGACCGCCGCGCGGGCGGCAGCCGCGTCCAGCTCGACGCCGCCGGCAAGCGGCGAACCTGCGTCGAGATAGCCGAGGACGAGGTTGGCGTCGGTCACCGTGGGCTCCTCGCCGCCGCGCCCGTAGGCGGCGGGACCGGGGTCCGCGCCCGCCGAACGCGGACCGACGCGGAGCGCGCCGCCGGCGTCGCGCCAGGCGATGCTGCCGCCGCCGGCTCCCACGGTGTGCACGTCGACCATCGGGAGCGCGAGGGCGCGACCGCCCACCTCCCGCCCGCCGGTCTCGCGCACCCTGCCGCCCTCGCTCACCGACACGTCACACGACGTGCCGCCCATGTCCAGACACACCGCGCCGGGTACCTCGGCACGCTCCGCCATCCGGGCCCCGGCCACCGCCCCGCCTGCCGGCCCGGAGAGGACCGTCCACGACCCGTGGCGCGACGCGGTGGCGGCCGACACCACGCCTCCGCCCGACAGCATCACGTCGGGGGGAGGCAACCCGGCCTCGCGGGCGCGATCGGAGAGGCGCTCGAGGTAGCGGCGCAGCAGCGGCGACAGGGCCGCGTCGACCACGGTGGTGGCGCAGCGCTCGTACTCGCGGAAGACGCCGGCGGTCTCGTGCGAGGTCGAGACGTGCAGCTCGGAGCCGCCCCCGGCGAGGAGCTCGGCCACGCGGCGCTCGTGGCCCGGGTGGCGGAACCCCCACAGGAGGCAAACGGCCGCGGACTCGAAATCGCCGTCCAGCCGTTCGATCTCCGTGCGCACGGCCTCCTCGTGCAGCTCCTCGAGCACTCCGTCGGGTCCGGTGCGCTCGGGGACGGCCACGCGCAGCTCCGGGGGGACGAGCGGCGGCGGGTGCCCGGCGCACAGGCGGTACAGCTCGGCGCGGGCCTGGCGGCCCAGCTCCTCGAGGTCGGTGAACCCGGCCGTCGCGAAGAGTGCTGTTCGTGCGACGCGCCCCTCGAGCAGCGCGTTGGTCCCGACCGTCATCCCGTGCACGAACCGCTCCACGTCCGCCGCTTCGGCGCCGGCGCGGTCGAGCACGGCCTGAACGGCGGCGAGGACGCCCTCCGACTGGTCCCTCGGCGTGCTCGGGGCCTTGGCTGTGGTCAGGCGGCCGTCATGGAGGAGGGCGGCGTCGGTGAACGTGCCGCCAACGTCGACCCCGAGGAGCACGGGCTGATGCTACGCGGCGATCGACACCGTAGGGCGCTCAACGCAGAGAGGCGGCGCCCGGGCCGCCTCTCCTCTTCCCCCGTCAACCGATCGGACCGGCCCTGTCCCCTGCCGGTTCGAGCTGGGGCAAGCTCAGGCGGCGGCTATCTCCACGAACGTCTCTTCGAGGTGCTTGTGCGACGGGCAGTACTTGCTGCCCGGCAGCGGGACGCGCTGGCAGGGCGTGCCCTTCCGAGTGCTGGCGTGGCAGCACAGCGGGGTGCCGTCGATGCTCAGCCCCTCCTGCTCGCGCTGGGCCACGTACCCCGACGCGACGCTCATGTAACGATCGACCACCCGGTAGACGCGCATCTGGCGCGTCATTGGAAAGTGGATCCTGATGTCGTTGAAAAGCGAGCGGGCCGGCCGCGCGAAGTAGTGGCGGTCCTTGGCCAGCCGGCTGAATGCGCGTTCACACGCTTCGAGGAGGTCACGGCGGGCCTCAACCGACATGCCATCCTCGATAACGAGTGGGCTCAGTTCGCGGTACACCGCGCGACTGAACTGATACATGCTTCCCCTTCCCTCTAAACCAACGCCGGCGTCCTGCGGCGATGCCCGAGTATTCCAATGAGGTGTAAAGCCCTAACGAAGCCTTCGTTAAGCTCGTGTTAACCCTGCAACGGACGCATTTTCGGGACTAGAAAACACGGATCCGGACGTCCCGATTCGGAGTAAGTGACGGCAGGTAAGCGGCCGTACCCGGTGGTTGCCTAGTCCCAGCGCTCGAGGCGGATCTCGCCTCCGCGGATCAGCATGTGCTGCCCGTCGTAGGCCGGATCCGGCGCGGGCCGGTCGCTGCGCTGGTGCGCGCCCCGGCTCTCCTCCCGCGCGAGCGCGGCGGCGGCGATCGTACGCGCGAGCGGGAAGGGGTCGTCCAGGAGCTCGCGGAGCCCGTCGGCCGTGCGCACGAGCCCGGCGTTGCGCCACAGCGCCGCGCGGGTCGCGGGCGGCGGTACGGGATCCGGGGTGTCCGGCACGAAGCCGCCGATGGTGGCCTCGAGAGGCGCGGCGGCAGCAGCTGCGGCGCCCGCCCTGCGCCCGAAGACGAAGCACTCCGCAAGCGAGTTGGAGGCCAGCCGGTTTGCGCCGTGCATGCCGTTGCACGCGCATTCGCCAACTGCGAACAGGCCGTCCAGCGACGCGCGACCGTCGAGGTCGGTGGCGATGCCGCCCATCGTGTAGTGCGCCGCCGGGGCGACCGGGATCAGATCGCGTCCGGGATCGAGTCCCGCACGCTTCAACGCCGCCGCAACGTTCGGGAAGTGCGTCATGTCGATCCTGCGGAGGTCGAGGAAGACGCCGGCGTCGGTGTCCGAGCGCATGACGTGCTCGATCGCCAGCGCGACCTGGTCACGCGGGGCCAACTCGTCGACGAACCGCTCGCCTGAGTCGTCCACGAGCAGGGCGCCCTCGCCGCGGATCGCCTCGGTGATCAGGAATCCGTCGTTCGCGGGATGCCGCAGCGCAGTGGGGTGGAACTGCACGAACTCGAGGTCCGCAAGGTCGGCGCCCGCATGCTGGGCGAGGGTCAGGCCGGCACCGACGGTCCCGGGGGGGTTTGTAGTGCGTTCCCAGAGCGCTGCCGCACCTCCCGTCGCGAGCACCGTGGCTCGAACGTGGATGCTCACCGTCTGACCGCCGGATCGCTCGGCCACGACCCCGACGCAGCGCCCGTCGGTCAGCTGGAGGGACCTGGCGGCGGCGCCCTCGAGCACCTCGATGCGCTCGTCCACGGCCGCCCGCGCCGAGAGCTCGCGGGTGATCCGGCGCCCGGTGGCGCTGCCGCCGGCGTGGACCACCCGCCGGACCGAGTGGCCGCCCTCGAGCCCCAGCGCCAGCTGGCCGCGGCGGTCGGCGTCGAAGTGGACCCCGAGCGACTCGAGGTCGCGCACGCTCTCCGCCGACTCCTCGCAGAGCACCCGGGCGGCGCTCGGCCGGCTGGCGCCGCGACCCGCTGCGAGCGTGTCGGCCAGGTGGCGCGCGGGCGAGTCGGAGAGCGCCAGCGCGGCCGCGATGCCGCCCTGGGCCCAGTAGCTCGCTGTCTCCGCGAGCGGCGACCGCGAGACGAGCACCACGCGCGCTCCCTCACGCGCCGCCACCAGCGCCGCATAGAGGCCGGCGGCTCCGGCCCCGACCACGGCCACGTCGGCTCGCATCGAAGTGGTGCGTTCGCTCGCCAAGCGCCGATTACCGTATCTCCATCGACCCGCTCTACTTCCGCCACGAATCGTCGCTCCGCCACGACACGGGCCCGCACCCGGAGGGCCCCGGCCGCATCCCGGCGATCGAGCGCGAGCTCGAGCGCCTCGGCTGGCTCGGCTACGAGCGCCTGGAGGCGCCGGAGGTCGATCTCGACACCCTGACCGCCGTCCATCCGCCTCGCTACGTGGACTCGATCCGAGCGGTGTCCGAGGCGGGGGGCGGTGCCTTCGACCCGGACACAGTCGCGAGCGCCGGGTCGTACGAGGCCGCGCTGCACGCCGCGGGCGGGGCCTGCGCGATGGTCGATGCGCTCGTGGGTGGGAAGGCGACGGTCGGGTTCTGCGGGCTGCGGCCGCCCGGGCATCACGCGGAGCCGGACGCGGCGATGGGCTTCTGCCTGTTCAACAACATCGCCGTGGCCACCCGCCATGCGCTCGACGGGCTCGGCATCGAGCGGGTGTTCGTCCTCGACTGGGACGTCCACCACGGAAACGGGACCAACGACATCTTCCACTCCGATCCGCGGGTCCTCTTCGCGAGCATCCACCAGTCGCCGCTGTATCCCGGCACGGGTCCGCTGCGCGATGCCGGCTCGGGCGCCGGGGAGGGGTACACGGTGAACCTTCCGGTGCCGCCAGGCTCGGGAGCCGACATCTGGCTCTCGCTTGTGGAGCACGTGGTGATGCCGGTGGCGCGGGCGTTCGAGCCGCAGCTGGTGCTGGTCTCGGCGGGCTTCGACGCCCATCGCGCGGATCCGCTGGCGGAGTGCCGGCTGGAGGCGGACTCCTTCGCGCAGATGGCCCTGCACGTACGCACTCTCGCCGACGCAGTTCGGGCCCCGGTGGGGGCCGTGCTCGAGGGTGGATACGACCTCGGGGCGCTCGCCAAGTCCTGCGCTGCCACGCTCGACGCCCTGGCGCGGGGAGGCGCCGCGGCGCCGGTCGAGCCGCACCCGGTCGCCCTGGCCGCCGCCGCCGTGGTGGCGGAGCACTGGCCCGCTGCCGGGCTGCCGGCTACATCTTCGGCTTGATGAAGCGCGGCTTTCCGCTGAAGCCCTTCGCGGCGTAGCCCTTCTGGGCTCGCACCGCGGCGTCGCGCCTCGGGTACTGGCCCATGAACACGATCCAGTCGGCGCGGTTGAAGCCCGAGTAGTCGGACCCGTGGATCACGCCGGCGGAGATCGACTTCCGCGCGGCGTCGCGGGCCCTCGACATGGCCTTCGCCCTGTCCCTGGTGATGAGCAGGACGACGGTCCACCCGCGCGTGGTCGAGGGCCACACCGTCAGCGCCGCCGAGCCGTTCGCTCCGCCGCTCGGGGTTGTGGTGGTCGGCGCGGTGTTGGTCGTGGGAGTCGTTTTGGGGGGCGCCGTCGTGGTGGTCGTGGACGGCGTGGTGAGCGTGGACGGCGCGGCGGTGGTGCGCGGGGCCGTGGGGTTCAGCGAGACCGGCGCGCTCTTCTTCGCGGACTTGTGGTGGGTCAGCTCGGCCACGCCGAACCCGACTCCGGCGCCGACCAGGAGGACCCCGAGGGCCGCGAGCGCAGCGGGGATGCGCCAGCTCGGCGGGCGCCGGTAGTGGCGGCCCACGAGCGCGCCACAGCGAAGGCAGATCTCCTGCCCGGGCTCGGCGAGCTCGCCGCAGCGCGGGCAGGGGATGCGGCGGTCCGTGACCACGGGCGGAGGGAGGCCCGCCAGGGTCTCGGGTGAAGGCGGCGGCGCGGGCCGGGGCGGGATGCCGCTTGCGCTCACCGCGGCTCGGGCCCGGTCATCCGGGTCCTGGGGTCCGGCGGCGGCGCGGCGCGGGTCCCAGGGTCCGGTGGCGGCGCGGCGGTCGAGGCCCGCGCGGCGGCGCCTCCGTTGCCGGCCGTCGCCGGGGTTCCGCAGCGTGCGCAGAAGCGGTCGTCGGTGGCGAGCAGCGCGCCGCACGCCGCGCAGCTGCCAGCCACACCGGCCGCGACCACCTCGCCGACCGTGAGCTCCGACCGGAGCGCGCGGGCCAGCGCGATGGCCTCCCGATCCACGAGCAGCGCCTCGTGAGCCTTCCGCTCCACCAGCGCGGGGTTGTTGCGGCGCTGACGCTGCATCTCCATCACCAGCGCGCCAAGCTCGGTGAGCGTCGCCTCACGGAGCTGTCGCGCGCGGCGGAGGCGGCGCCGCATCGCGCCGCGCTCGATCGCGCCCGGGCGGGCGCTGCGATCGGCGGGCTGGGGCTCGCCACCGGCGGGCACGCCGCCGCCCTGGGCGGCCTCCCGGGCTCTCTTGGAGATCCTGCTGCGGAGGGCTTTCAGGGATGGACGCATCGGATTGCCGCGACGGGACCGCGGAGTGCGCCGCCTCGCTTCAGCGGGCCAATATACCCGCGTACGGACGCCTGGTTCACGGCTACGCCGCTATCCGGAGGCTGCCTCTCGCGTCACGTCGCGGTACGCCTCGAACACGCGCTCGGCCATCCGGTCGCGGCCGAATAGGGCGGCGCGGCGGCGCCCGTCGATCCGGGGGTCGGGGGCATCAAGGTGCGGCCGCAGCGCGTCGAGCCAGGTCCGCGGCTCGTAACGCGCGCAGAGCGTTCCCGCAACCTCGCAAAGGGCCACCGGTGCGATCCCGACGTCGGTCGAGAGGACGGGGACGTCGCAGGCGAGCGCCTCGAGCGGAGCTAGGCCGAACCCCTCGCGCTCGGACGTGGCGACCACCGCGTTCGCCGCGTTGATCAGGTCCGGGATCCGCTCAGGCGGCGCGCCGGCGTAGGTCAGGAGCTCCGACTCGGCGGCCGCGGCCAGCTCGCGCGCGCGGTCGTGCCGCTTCTCGGGCCGCGCCGGGTCCGCCGGAAACAGCAGGTAGCGACCTCCGATGTCCATCCCCAGCCTCCGGCGCGCGTCGCCGCGGTCGCGGGGCCCGAAGCGGTCGAGGTTCACCCCGCACGGCAGGATCGCCGCGGCGCGCGTTCCGCCCGCGCCCGCGCCCGGCAGGCCGCCGGCCGGATCGCGCGCGAGGCTCGCGGAGACCGGAGCGGGGAGATCGATCCCGCGAGCGAGGAGGCGCGACAGAGGCCCCACCACCGCGTGCCTCAGGTCGGTGCCGTGGAAGGTGACGACGAGCGGCGCCCGCCGGCCGAGCGCGCGTGCAACCCATCCGCTCAGGCCGTAGTGCGCGTGGACCAGGTCGAAGCTATCGCTGCCGTGCGCGCGTCTGAGCTCGCGCGCCGCGCGCACGTAGTTGCCGGCACCGCCGGGCTCGTACGTGAACAGCTCCAGCTCGAGGCCGTCGAGCTCCCGCAGCGCCTCGACCTGGTCGCGAACGAACCCGCCGAGGCCGGGGTGCGACGGCGTCGGGTACGTGCTCGTCACGACCAGCACCCGCATGGCGGGCGGGAGCGTACCCGCGAGCGGAATTGTCACCGCGCCGTCGTGGAGTTGTCACATCCGGGTCTGGAGCCGTAACACGCGCTCGGCGAGCATCGGTTCAGGCTCAAAACGACCCAGGGAGGTACCGATGCAGCGTCCAATCGCGTGGGCACACGTCACCGCACTTCGCGCCCGCGACCGGCTCCTGTCCCCCGGCGGCCAGGGGACTGTCGAATACGTCGCGCTCATACTGCTGGTCGCTCTCGTCATGGCCGGCGTCGTCGCCGCCCTCAAGGGCTTCCGCACGGGGCAGGGAAAGGACCTCGGCGACGCGATCATCGGCAAGATCAAGGACGCCGTCCGGAAGGTCCAGTTCTGACCCCGGCGCGCGCGAGGAAGGGCCGCAAATCGGCCACCTCTCGGACAAAGACCACCCGATCGGGTGGCAGGGCCGCGCGCCGGCGCTCCGAACGAAAGCGCAGCAGGGCCCGCGATCGACCGCGATCGGCACCCGCCCGGGCGGTTCTCACGGGGAGCTCGCCTCCCGCCGCGAACAGCGGGGGAGTGAATAGCGTGAACCTGATCGGCCGCCTGGTTGAGAGGCCCGCCGTCCGGGCGGTGTTGACGGGCGAGATGGAGTGCACGATGCGGGTGGCGATCCCGAGGGTCGGCGCGACCGGAATCCCCGAGCCCGGCGTGGTCTATGTCGACGTGGTCACGGCAGGGGTCCGTGCGCGCGGGCTCGTGGAGGAGCTGCGCGGCGGGATGCGCGTGGCGGTGTCGGGGCGGCTGGATCTCGACGAGTGGGTCGATCCCGGCGGCCAGCGCCGTACGCGCTACGAGGTCGTGGCCGATCAGCTCGAGGTGCTGGATCCCCTGCCGCCCGCCCCGCCCCGGCTGCCGGATGCAGAGCTTCGGTAGCCGCGGT